>CAMOVV010000219.1 GCA_946627685.1 uncultured Bacteroidales bacterium | reverse complement strand
CCTGGCACCCTTGGGAAGGTTGGAGTCTATCTTGTTGGACGCCGTGGAGGCACTGAGGCCGATATTCCGGATGAAGGCGTGGATGGAATCCTTGGGCATGTCCAGGGAGAGGTCTGAGCCGCTGATATCGGCCTGGAGATTGGCCCTGCCTATCTTTGACATGTTTGTGAGCTGGGAGAGCCTTGCCTTGCCGTGGACTTCGCCTTTCAGGAGGCCGTGGCCGTCAATGCCGTCCAGGAAGGCCCTGGTGAGGGAATCGAGGCGGGCGCGGAAGGTGCCGTCGAGGGTGAGGTCGGGGTCTTCGCCGGTGACGTCGCTGCCGCTGGCGCTGAGGTCTACCTTGGCGCCGGCGATATCGGCATAGAGTTTATGGACGGTGGCGTCGATGACGTTGAAATTGTCCGTCACCACGTCTGCATCGAGGGAGAGGCGGCCTTTTCTGCCTACCCCTTCAATGTCTACGGTGGACAGCGGGATGAGGAGTTTTGCGTTCACCGCCGGCATCCTGTCTTCCGCGATTGTGCCCTCTGCGTGGGCGTCGAGGGAGATGTGGGCGTCGGTGTCTATTTTCTTGAAGAACTCGATATTGTTCCGGAATTCTTTCATGAGGTCGCCGATGGGGCAGTCCTCGATGGCGGCGTCTACGTTGAGGTCAAGGCCGCCGGGGTGGTTCAGGATGTCGCCCTTTGCCTTGAGTTCCAGGGAGGAGACCCTTGCCGTGAGGGAGTGGATGTTCACTCCCAGCTCAGCGTCCTTGTGCTTGGGGACGGTGGCATCGGCATCCAGGTGGATGGGAAGGCGCATGCGGCCGAAGGAACTTGTCATGAGGAAGGCGCGGGCATCGGCATCGAGGATGACATTGCGCCTCTTTACGCTGGCGAAGAGGTGGTCGAGGCCCAGGGCGAGGGTATCGGCAGGAAGGCGGCCGGAGATGAAGAGGCTGTCTCCTTCAAGGGTGGAATGTGCGCTCTCGTAGTCCTGCAGGCGCAGTTTTCCGTCAAGGGCGAGGCGTTTTCCCCTTACGGCCAGGAAGGTGGTGTCCTTGGGGCTGGTATATACGACGAAGGGCTTCCGGTCCAGGGATATCTTGTGGAGGATGATGTTGGCCATCCCGGAAGAGGTGGTGTCCTTTTCCTTGTCTGAGGAGGAGAAGATGTCCAGGTTGGAGGCGGTGGAGTCGAAGACGTGCATGAAGAACCGGGGCTTCTCCAGCTCCACGTTGTGTATGTCTATGGCGCCGCCTGCGAGGGAAATGTAGTTGAGGCTGGCGTAGAGCCTTCTTGCAGAGAGGAGGGTGTCGATTCCGGAGCCGTCCCGGGCAAGTCCGGCTTTCATGAGGTTGAACCTGCGCTGAGTGTCTCCGGCAAGGGAGTCGAAGCGGGCGAACCTTTCGTGGGGGTAGGTGAGGGCCACGCCTTCAGCCTCGAGGCTTACGAAGGGGAAGCTCTTGATCACGTGGGCGCTGATGCGGGAGAATTCGAGGTTTCCGCCTTCGATGAACTGGGGTGCATACTTGTTCACCAGGCCCGTGAGCACAGACGGCCTCAAAGCTATCTGAAGGCCGATGAGGACAATTGCAAAGAGGGCAATTATGCCGATGAGTATGCCCCTTAGTACCTTCCAGAGCTTTTTCATATTACGTAATCTTTGACGTCCTGTGCGCTTACGGGGTTGCCTCCCAGGATAAGGAGACGCTCTACTACGTTCCTGAGTTCGCGTATGTTGCCGGGCCACTCCTTACGGCTCAGAAGGTCGATGGCATCGGCGGAGAATTCGCGTACGGGCTTGCCGCTTTCGGACGAAATCATCGCGGAGAAGTGGTTGATGAGGAGGGGGATGTCTTCCTTCCTCTCGTCGAGGGCGGGCACCTTGAGGACGATGACGCTGAGCCTGTGGTAGAGGTCTTCGCGGAAGTTGCCCTTGGCGATTTCCTCCTGGAGGTTCTTGTTGGTGGCGGCAAGCACCCTCACGTCCACGGTGATTTCCTTGTCTCCGCCCACGGGGGTGAGCTTTCTCTCCTGAAGGACGCGGAGCACCTTTGCCTGTGCGGCAAGTGACATGTCGCCGATTTCGTCCAGGAAGATGGTTCCGCCGTCGGCCTGTTCAAACTTTCCCTTGTGGTCCTTTATTGCCGATGTGAAGGAGCCTTTCTTGTGGCCGAAGAGTTCGCTGTCGATGAGTTCGGAGGGGATTGCGGCGCAGTTCACCTCCACGAACGGCATCATGGAGCGCTGGGACATCTGGTATATGCCCTGTGCAACGAGTTCCTTTCCGGAGCCGTTGGGACCGGTGATGAGCACGCTGGCCTGGGTGGGGGCCACCTTTTCCATCATCTCGCGCAGATGGCCGATGGAGGCGGAGTCGCCTATCATTTCCCTGCCGTAGATTTTCTTCTTGAGGATTTTGGTCTCTTTTACGAGGGAGGCCTTGTCGGTAGCGTTCTTGAGGGTTATGAGGATGCGGTTCAGGTCCAGGGGCTTTTCGATGAAGTCGAAGGCGCCGCGCTTGATGCAGTCTACGGCGGTCTGGATGTCGGCATGGCCGGAAATCATGACAACCGGGGACTCTATGCCCTCTTCGATGAGCTTGGACAGCACCTCGTTGCCGTCCATTACGGGCATCTTGATGTCGCAGAAGATGGCGTCGAATTTGTCCTTTCTGGCCTTCTCCAGGCCTTCTTCGCCGTTTTCAGCGGTTTCCACCTCGTAGCTTTCCATCTCCAGGATTTCCTTCAGGGAGTAACGGATAGCCCTTTCATCATCAATAACCAGAACTTTCATGACTTGTTACCTTTAATTATGCAAATATCGTAAAAAATCTTTACTTTTGTGTCATTATGAAAATTCCTGATATCATCATAGCTGTGGACGGGTGCTCGTCCACCGGAAAGAGCACTTTTGCAAAGATGGTGGCCCAGGCCTTTGGCTTTCTGTATCTTGACAGCGGCGCCATGTACCGAGGAGTAACGCTGTATGCCATGGAAAACGGCCTCATCGGCCCGGAAGGGGAGATTGACGAGGCTGCGCTGAAGGCCGTCATCGGCGGGCTGGACCTTTACTTCGGCGAAGGCGGGCTGCATCTCGGGGAGCGGTGCATCGAGAAGGAAATCCGCACCCTGGAAGTGTCCTCGCATGTTTCTCCGGTGAGTGCAATCGGCTTCGTGAGGGAGTTTGTAGACTCGAAACTGCATGCTTTTTCAGAGGGCGGCCGCGTAATCATGGACGGCCGTGACATCGGCACAACAGTATTTCCCAATGCACAGCTGAAGATATTCATGACGGCAACGGACCAGGTGCGAGCCCAGAGACGCTATGACGAGATGATAGC
>CAMOVV010000218.1 GCA_946627685.1 uncultured Bacteroidales bacterium | reverse complement strand
TGCAGCGTGGAGGATACCTTCGACGGCCTTTTGCACATCGACTCTTATGATGATGATTTCCACGGAGTCTTTCAAGCGGGGGAGCCTCTTCCCGTCGAGGGGGGCGCCGTTCTGGTAAGGGGAGTCCTTAACCGTCTCATGAAAACGGAGGGGGTGAGGGAAAAGCTCTCGGCAGGGCTGAGGGTCACCACGTGGAACGACGCTCCTGCGGGCTCCGGCCTCGGGACCTCTTCCACCATGGTAGTCAGCGTCCTCGACTGCCTTCGCACCTGGCTTTCCCTCGAGACCGGGCCCTATGCCCTTGCCAATGAGGCGTATCTCATCGAGAGGGAGGACCTCGGCCTTTCAGGGGGCCGCCAGGACCAGTTCACCGCGGCTTTCGGAGGCCTCAATTTCATGGAGTTCCATCCGGACGGCAATACCGAGGTCCATCACCTTGCGCTGAAGGAGTCCGTCCTTCGCGAGCTCGAAGTGTCCCTGGTCCTGTATTATACCGGGAAATCCCGTTCCAGCGCCGCCATCATCAGCGAGCAGCAGAAAAATACGTCTTCCGGCAATGCTGAAGCCATCGGGGCCATGAAACGCATCCGCAAGAGCGCTTTCGATATGAGGGAAGCTCTTGAGAATGGAGACCTTGCAGGCCTTTCCAGCCTTGTGCGAAAGGCGTGGGAAGACAAGAAGATGATGGCTTCCGGAGTGACCAACCCCATGATTCAGGAGGTGATGGACGTCGCTTTCGGAAGCGGAGCCGTGGCGGGAAAGGTTTCCGGCGCAGGCGGTGGCGGAGTGATTCTTTTCATCGTGGATCCCCTTCGCAGGGTGGAGGTGACAAGGGCTCTTGACAGCCTTGGGGCCGGAAGGGTGCTTCCGTTCGGATTCTCCTTCGAAGGCGCTTGCTCATGGAAGGTCTGACCATGGATTTTGATGTAATCATACTTGCGGGAGGCCTTGGAACGAGGCTCCGGGGAGTGATAGGGGAGGTGCCCAAATGCCTTGCCCCCGTCTGCGGGAAGCCCTTTCTGTACTGGGTACTTGAATATCTCGCGAAATACGGCCCCTCGAAGGTCACGCTCTCCGTCGGCTACCTCAAAAATGCCGTGGAAGAAATGGTGCGCTCCGATGCCGGCAGGTTCCCTTTCGACATAGAGTTCTCGGAGGAAGACGAGCCTCTCGGAACCGGAGGAGGAATCAGGCTGGCCCTCGGCCGCTGCAACCGCCCCAGGACGCTTATTTTGAACGGGGACACGTTTTTTAACGTTGACCTTAAGGCCCTTCTCTCATCCCCGCCGTCTCCTGTCCGCCTCTGCCTGAAGCCCATGAGAGATTTCGACCGCTACGGTGAAGTCGTCCTCGAAGGGGACAGGATAACGGCTTTCCGCGAGAAGAAACCGTGCATGAGGGGGCTAGTTAACGGAGGAGCGTATCTTTGTGACACTGAATTTCTTAAATCCTCCCTTGCCCCGCTTCCGGCCGCATTTTCCTTTGAAAAAGATTTCCTTGAGCCTCTGTCTGCCTCAGAAGGGAAGGCTCTTTCCGGCTTCGTGTCAGACGACTATTTTATAGATATAGGTGTCCCCGAGGATTACGCCAGGGCTTCGCAGGAGCTGCCTCAGGTCGCTCTCATGATGGAGACCGCGCAGGCCGCAAAGGGATACAAGACGGTTTTCCTCGACAGGGACGGGGTGATAAACAGGCAGATAGAAGGGGATTACGTAAGGAGCGCCGGTGAATTTGAGTTCCGCCCGGGTATTTTCGATTTCCTGCGGAGGCTTTCCGGGAGCAGGGTCATTGTCGTGACCAACCAGAGAGGGGTCGGAAGGGGACTTATGAGCCTGGAGGCCCTTGAGGATATCCATGGGAAGATGGTCTCGGAAATCAGGGCCGCCGGAGGCAGAATCGACAAGGTGTACAGCTGCACTTCGGCCGACGCTTCCGATCCCTGCCGCAAGCCGGGCACGGGCATGTTCCTGGAAGCGAAGAGGGATTATCCTGACATAGAGGCCTCTTCGTCGGTGATGATAGGAGACTCGGACTCAGACCGTGAGTTCGCCGCGGCCTGCGGAATGGAGTATATCGGGGTGCCTTCTTTCAGGTAGGGGCCCTCTCAGAACCTTTCCTTGATGTTGTAGCGGTTGCGCTCGGTGGCGTTCCTGGAAATCATTTCACAGATAAAGCCCGCCAGGAAGAACATCGCTCCGATTAGGAGGGCCACCAGGGAGAGGTAGAAAAGGGGCTGGTCGGTGACGGCCCTGAAAGGGGTGCCTGCCGACTGGTGGATGAGCTTTGCCGCGATGATGCACACGGCCATCACGAAGCCGGTGAGGAACATCAGGATGCCTCCGAAGCCGAAAAGGTGCATCGGCTTCTTGCCGAAAACGCTCAGGAACCACAGGGAAAGCAGGTCCAGGAAGCCGTTTAGGAATCTTTCCATACCGAATTTGGTAGTCCCGTATTTCCTCTTGCTGTGGTGCACGGGCTTTTCCGTAATCTTCTCGAAACCGGCGTTTTTCGCGAGGTATGGAATGTAGCGGTGCATCTCGCCGTACACTTCGATGTTTTTTACCACCTCGTTGCGGTAGGCCTTGATGCCGCAGTTCATGTCGTGGAGCTTGATGCCGGTGATGAGGCGGGCGGTGGCGTTGTAGAGCTTCGAGGGAAGATTCTTGGTCAGGGCGTTGTCCACCCTGTGTTTTTTCCATCCGGACACCACGTCCCAGCCTTCTTCTGTGACCATCCTGTACATTTCGGGAAGCTCCTCGGGGGAGTCCTGAAGGTCGGCGTCCATCGTCGCGACGACCCTTCCGCAGGCCTGTTCGAACCCGTGGAAAAGGGCTGCGCTTTTGCCGTAATTCCTTCTGAAGGAGATGCCCCTGATGGAGGCGTCCTGCGCGGCCAGGGCCTTCACGGTCTCCCAGGAGCCGTCCCTGCTGCCGTCGTCCACCAGAATGATTTCATAGGATAAACCGTTCTCTTTCATGACCTTCGAGGTCCATGCCACGAGCTCGGGAAGGGATTCCTTCTCATTGTAGAGCGGGACTATGATTGAAATGTCCAGAGGATATGTCATGTCTGTCAGTTGTTGTCAGGATTGTCCGATTTGTCCCTGAAACCCGCGAAGGGGTCCTGGGGAGGAATGCTGCGGGACAGGATGGCGGAAAGGACCGTTCCGTAGAGGAAGCAGTACACCAGGTTCGTGAAAAAGGTGATTGCCGGCATCGAGCCTTCCATATCCTGCAAGGCCTCCCTGGTGTTGGAGTCCATCATCGAGGACATCTGGCTGAATGCTCCGCTGAACTGCTCCTGCCAGAATCCGGGATGAATCAGCAGCATGT
>CAMOVV010000217.1 GCA_946627685.1 uncultured Bacteroidales bacterium | reverse complement strand
GGGCGCAGGATGGCGATGTCGTCGTCTGCTTCGGCAAGGTCTTCGACGGTCTCTACTGTCACAAGGGTCTCGGAGGGGAAAGATTCACACTCCGCAATCTCAATCGGGAGGATGGTGCAGAAAACTGCAAATATGGAAAGGAGCAATCGCACTCTTTAAAAAAACTTCCTTACAAAGGTAATAATTCTCTGCAAAAAAACTGCCAGCGCAGCTGTCCTTTTTTGTCTTCGCACGGTATTTTGTATATTTACGCCGATTTTGCGGGATGCTGCCCGCGAAACCGCGCACAAACAGTCTAAAAGATAGATGAAAACAGTTTTTACCGTAGGCGTATTCGACCTTCTGCACATAGGCCATGTAGAGCTTTTCCGTAGGGCTAAAGCCCTGGGAGACAGGCTTGTAGTCGCGGTCCAGGACGATTCCGCCATCCTCAGGTACAAGCCTGGGGCAAAGACCGTCAACAACACCGCCGAGCGGTGCTACATGGTGAAAGCGATAAAATACGTGGACGACGTGGTGGTGTATGAAGACGTGCAGTCCATCGTCAAAGACGTTGACTTCGACATCTTTGTAACGGGCCCCGACCAGAGCCACGCCGGCTTTGCACAGGCCGTCTCCTGGTGCAGGGAAAACGGCAGGCAGGTCGTCATCCTTCCCCGCACCGAAGGAGTCTCCTCCAGCGAACTAAAACAGCACATAAAGGCTTTATGAGCACCATCCTCGACAGCGGACAGATACGCTCCCGGCAGCTGGAGATGCTCGATTGCTTCAACTCTTTCTGCACCAGGGAAGGGATCAGCTATTCCCTCAGCGGAGGCTCGCTTCTCGGAGCGGTGAGGCACAAGGGCTTCATCCCCTGGGACGACGACATCGACCTTATGATGCCTCGGCCCGACTACGAGATATTCCTTTCCTTGTTCGAAGGAGCCTTTCCCGGCATCAGAGCCCTTAACTACCGGGTTGACAAGGATTTCCCCCGCCCTTTCACGAAAATTACGGACATGGGGACAAGGATTTTCGCCCGCAACGGAATCAGCAAATACGGCATCTTCCTCGATCTCTTCCCCATCGATGGCCAGCCTGACACCGAAGAGGGCACGAAGGAATATGTGGACGAATACGAGCGTCTCAACCGTCTCTTTTACAAAAAGACCCCGCACTACCGGATGTCCCGGAACCTCTTCGTGAAGGTCAAATCCCTCATCCGCAGTCCCTTCTATCCTTCGAGGGAAGAGACCATGGAAAAGATTAGGGCCCTGGTCGGGAAATATCCCTTTGGCTCCACCGGATACGCGGGGGCCGTCATGGGAGGCTCGAGGATGGGAACCCACGTCCCTGACAGGGTCTTCAAGGAATTTACCCGCATGGAGTTTGAGGGCAGGAGCCTTAGCTGCATCAGAGACTATGACACCTACCTCACGCGAATGTACGGCGACTATATGACTCCCCCGCCTCCCCGCGAGAGAAGAACGGACCATTTCGGAAAGGTGATTCAGCTATGAGGATAGCCTATTGCATTCATTCCCTGAACCTTGCAGGCGGGATGGAAAGGGTTTTGAGCCTGAAGGCCTCGGCCCTCGCGGACGATTTCGGACATGAAGTGTACATAGTCACGGCTTACTTGAAGGGACGCCGACCGGCATTTTCCCTCTCTCCCGCAGTGAAAATCGTCGATATCGGCGTCAGCGACCGCTTCGGCCCCGGTTTTTTCATCTATGGGCGGAAACTGAGGAAAGTCCTTTCGAAGATAGACCCCGATGTCACCGTAAGCCTCTGCGGGAACGACGTTTACTTTGTCCCTTCCTGCGCCGGGAAAATCAAGGTCGCGGAGTTCCACTTTTCGCATGACAAGTTTTTCCTGAAATATGGAAACGGACCCGTCCCGAAGATTAGGACAAGGATGCTGGAAAACGCGGTGAAAAAGTTCGACGCCCTGGTGGTGCTGACAAAGATGGATGCCAGTCTGTGGGAAAATGCTGTCCCTGACGTGCGTCAAATCTATAATCCTCTGACTTTCAGCCCGGAATCCCCGTCCCCGCTTACAGCCAAAAGGTTTATGGCCGCAGGAAGGCTTGAAAGCCAGAAGAACTATCCGGCCATGATATCGGCCTGGAAAACGGTGGCGGAAAGGCATCCGGACTGGACGCTTGACATTTTCGGAGAAGGCAAGTTGAAAGACGTTCTGAACCAGATGATTAAGGCGGAGGGGCTGGAAGGGAAAGTGAATCTTGCCGGGAGGTCGTCCGACATAAGGGCGGAGATGATGAAAAGCAGCGGGCTTCTTCTTAGCTCTTCTTTCGAGGGGTTCCCTATGGTGCTGCTGGAAGCCTGCGCGGCGGGGCTTCCGATGGTCAGTTTCGACTGCCACTGCGGCCCGTCGGAGATTGTCCGCACGGGCCGGACCGGCATCCTCGTTCCGCCCGGGGATTCTCAGGCTATGGGTGAGGCAGTGTGCAATCTCATTGAGGATGAAGACCTTCGTCTCCGCTGCGGGAAAGGTGCCTTCGCCGCAGCCGAAGAGTTCCTGCCCCGAAACATCATGAGGCAGTGGGACAGCCTTTTCAGGGAACTCTTCCCTACAGAAGAATCTTGACCCGGAATCCCCTCGTGGTGGGTTCCTCGATGATATCTTTGACCTTCGTCCTGATGGAATCGATGGCCTTCCCTTTGGGGAGAGGAGACTCGGAAATGTTTTCAACCATGAAATCGGCGGAGAATTTCCTTTCATAGTAACTTCCGGCGGAGCAACTGATTGTAAGTCCCGACAAATCAGCCTCCGACTTGAGTTCAAGAGACTTTTTCTCCGCACGGGCGCAGGACACCAGGGCGCCGGCGGCCGCGAGGAAAAGACATAAAATTCTAAAACGAGTTCCCATTTCTAAAAGGCATCGTCTGATGTGGCGCCGGAAATCAAGGCGTTTGTCATGGCTTCAAGCCTCGGTGAAGGCTCTCCCCCTCCGTCGTTTCGTTTGCACACGTTGTAAATAAGTTTGAGAGCGACGAATTTCATCAGCCCCTTTTCGTATTCCTTCACCTGAGAGTCAGTCTCGAAACCGTAATAGTCTTTGACCAGGAGGGACCAGTGGGCGCGAAGGACATCGGGGGAAAGATGGAAAAGCATATCGGTCTTGTCGGGAGTCACGTAGTGGGAAATGAAATAAATCATTGAAAAATCCCACTCCGGACAGCCCCAGGCGAAATTACCGAGGTCAATCCAATAGTCGGCGGTACCGTCGGTGATTATGTTCCCTATGTGGAGGTCTCCGTGGAGGCAGGTTTTCGGTGAAGGAAGGGTGTCAAGGATGCTCAGGAGCCGGGCCCTCAATTCGTCTGT
>CAMOVV010000216.1 GCA_946627685.1 uncultured Bacteroidales bacterium | reverse complement strand
AAATATGAAAATACTTTGTGTTATTGACTGTCAGAACGATTTTATTACTGGCGCCCTCAGGAACGAAAAGGCTATCAAGAACGTTCCAAACATTGTCAAAAAGATTCGTGAGTTCAACGGTGATGCAATCTTTTACACCATGGACACCCACGAAGAAGATTATCTCCAGACTAACGAGGGGCAGAAGCTTCCCGTTGTGCATTGCGTAAAGGGTACTGACGGTTGGAACATTGAAGCCAACGTCCAGGCAGCCATTGATGACGCAAAGATTCGTAATATCAATGTTGTTCGTGTAGAGAAACCTACCTTTGGCTCCTTTGACCTCATTGACGAAATCAAGCGTGTTTCTCTTTGGGCCAACCTTGACATTGAGTTTGTCGGTTTCTGTACCGATATCTGTGTGGTTTCCAATGCTCTGATGGTTAAGGCTGCGTTCTATGACAAGGCCACTGTCAAGGTCGTTGAGGACTGCTGCGCCGGTGTAACCCCTGAGACCCATTTCGCTGCCTGCAAGACCATGCAGATGTGCCAGATTGACGTTATCTAAAAAGACAAGATTATGAGCAATAACCCTTATAAAGATTATTATGATGCCATTAACGGTGGCGGCGAATGGGCCTATGTCGATGCAGAGAAGGCCAGTGAGCGGATTAAGGAACTCGAGGAAATAGCATCACTGAATAATTGTTCCGTTGAAAGCCTCCTTGACGAACCTTGGGAAGGAATGGGTTTTTAAAAAAACATTAAGATATGATTCTAGTAAATAATCAAAAAGTTGAAGTTCAGCACTTTCCGGACGGAACACAGCTGCTGAAACAAGATTTTTACCTCAACGTCGCATCTGCCAACCATATCACTTGGCGTTATGAGAACGATGGGGAACTTTTGACCCTTATTTATATTACCAAGCATCTAAAGGGCCTTCACCCGGATATGCTGTTCGTACTTAACCTCTTTTATGTCCCCAACGCCCGATTTGACAGAATTAAGGACAATAGCGAGGTATTCACACTTAAATACTTCTGTGACATAATCAACAGCCTCGAGTTTTATCGGGTGTATGTACTTGACCCGCACTCCAATGTTACCCCGGCACTCATCAAGAACGTATGGGTTATGAGCCCTATGGATTTCATTCTCGATACAGTGAGACGGATTGGCCTTGGTAACGATGATTATCTCTATTTCCCGGACGAGGGTGCCTACAAGCGTTACGGCGACCTTTTCCCGAACAAGAAAAATGTCTTAATCGGTCATAAGGTTCGTGATTGGGAGACCGGGAAAATCAAAGGCCTCCGAATAACTACACCGGAAGGATATGAACCTGATGCTTCCCAGTGCTCTGGTCGCAGCGTCATTATGATTGACGACATTATTTCCTACGGTGGAACCCTGGCATACAGCGCCGATAAGCTTAAGGAGTTTGGCTTTGAACATATCTACGCTTATGCTACCCACACGGAGAACAGTGTGCTTGACCCGGAGAAGGGAACACTGCTTAAACGCCTCGAGAACGGTACTGTGGATTACATTTATACCACGGACAGCCTCTATACCGGGTATAATGAAAAAGTTATCGTGCTGAATGCATAGTTTGGCACGATATTTGTACAGTTAATGCTGTAACAATAAAGATTTAATTATGGCAAATATTACGAAAGAAACTCAGGAGTACTACCTGATTACCGGCGACGACTTCCACACCCTTCAGCTTGGTGCAAATGAAAAACGGAAACTGAATACCATTAAGAAAAATGGCTACTTCAAATGGTACATGCCAAGTTTCCAAGATATCAAGGAAAGACATCCGTCACCCGGTTACTGGGCCAAGTCCAATGTCGTTAAAATCGAAAAGATTGTAAAAACGACCTATGTTGAGACCGAGGAGCTCTAGTTTGGTACGGTATTTGCAAGATAATATATAGTAAAACTTAAAAGAAAGATATATGTTTAAAACAAATGCACTTTTACTTATTGATTTCTATAAGGCAGTCCATCGAGAAATGCTTGACCCTGGTATGACGAAGAGCGTATCGTATTTCACCCCCAGAAGTTCCCGCGTTAATCGCTGGGACGGTGTGGTTAATTTTGGTCTTCAGGCATTCTGCAAGACTTGGCTCATTGACTACTTCAACGAGAACTTCTTCAAAAAGACTGAGGAAGAAGTGGTCGCCGAATATGCCAGGGTTATGGATAATACCCTTGGAAAAGACCTTTGTGACTATGGAAAGATTAGAAACCTTCATCGTCTCGGCTATCTCCCCATTGAGGTAGTTTCCTTGCCGGAAGGTACCATCGTTCCAATTCATTGCCCCATTTTCGGTATCACCAACACCCATCCGGATTTCGCTTGGCTCGGTCAGGCACTGGAGTCGTTGATTTCCGCTGAGATGTGGTATCCTATGGTCTGTGCTACCGTAGGTCATACTTACCGTGAGATTGTAAATTATTGGTATGACAAGACATGCGATGATAATGTACCTCGCCGTCGCGCCCTCGGTAACTTTGATTTCCGTGGCGACCAGGGCCTTGACGCAGCCCTTAAGGCCGGTTCAGCATGGTGTCTGTCCTTCGTGAATAGCGCCACCGTCCCCGTCGTACCCTATCTCGAGCACTATTACAACTGCGACTGTGAAAAGGAAGAGGTTGCCTTTGGCGCCGTCTCCACCGAGCATTTCGTTATGTGCTCCAATTCTGCAAAGGATACGGTCGATAACCCGGATTACGAGTACGCCGACATTGACCCTCACCGCGAGCGTATCTTTATCAAGCGTGCCCTTACCGAACTTTACCCCAACACTTCGTTCAGCTGCGTCTCCGATTCGTATGATTACTGGAATGTGGTAAAGAATATCCTTCCTACGCTTAAGGACGAAATCCTTGCCCATAACGGGTGTCTGCTTGTCCGCGGTGATTCTGGCGACTGCGTAAAGGTGGTTACGGAGACCGTATTTGAACTCTGGAAGATTTTTGGAGGTACAACTAACTCCAAGGGTTACAAGGTCCTTAATCCGCACGTAAAGGCCCTTTATGGCGATTCTATTACAGTGCAGAGAGCCGAGGAGATTTACCGAATTCTTGAGGAAAACGGTTTCGCCGCAAGCAATGTTTCTCTGGGTGTGGGCTCCTTCTCCATGCATTGTATTGAGGAAGATGGAATGCTCAAACCTTTCACGAGGGACACTTTTTCGATGGCTATTAAGGCTGTCTATGCCGAATTCTCTGATAAGAACGGCAATGTGACAAAGATGCCGGTATATAAGGACCCGAAGACCGATAAGGAGAATGGCGGTGGCAACTTTAAGAAGTCCCAGAAGGGGTGCTGCTCCGTAATCTGGAGGGATAAA
>CAMOVV010000215.1 GCA_946627685.1 uncultured Bacteroidales bacterium | reverse complement strand
GCAGGGAAACCCATCGTGGTAACCCGTGAGTGCGGTGTGCCTCAGGGAATTGAAGATTTGCTGAAGGATATGGTGTCCCAGGAAAAGGGAGAGGCGAGGGTGAACTACAGCGACACTTCCAGCCTCGCGTTCTACGCCCCTATCGGCAAGCACGGATGGTCGATGGCCATCGTCTGTCCGGAGAAGGACATGTTCAAGGAGGTACACAAGCTCTCCGCCCTGCTCACCCTTCTCGGCACGATAGGCCTGCTCCTGATGGGATTCATCATGTTCCTGATAGCGAGGAGTTACAGGAAATTCGAGAGCGAGGAAAAGACCAGGCAGCGCATGGAGAACGAGCTTAACATCGCCCACGAGATACAGATGGGAATGGTCCCGATGACCTTCCCTCCCTTCCCGGACAGGGACGACGTGGATATCTACGCCTCGCTGACGGCGGCCAAGGAAGTCGGAGGCGACCTCTACGATTATTTCATCAGCGGGGACAAGCTCTGGTTCTGCATAGGCGACGTGAGCGGAAAGGGAGTGCCTTCTTCCCTCGTCATGTCCATGTGCAGGAGCCTCTTCCGCGCCGAGGCCATGCACGACAAAGGCACGGCCGAAGTCGTAAGGTCCATGAATGAGACCCTTTCGGAAATGAACGAGCACAATATGTTCGTGACCCTTTTCGTCGGGGAGCTCGACCTTGTGAGCGGTAGGCTGTTCTTCTGCAACGCCGGGCATAATCCTCCCGTGATTCTCGGAAAGACAGGGAACGATATGCTCAAGATGGACACCAACCTTCCTCTCGGCCTCATCCGGGGCTTTGAATACAAGTCCGGAAGCATAGACCTCCACACCGGAGGGTCCATTTTCCTCTACACCGACGGACTCACCGAAGCGGAGAACGTTGACAAGGATCTTTTCGGGGAAGAGAGGATGATGGCGGCCCTCGAAAAGGGCGGCACCCCTAAGGAAATCATCCTCAGGATGGGAGAGGCCGTGAAGGCCTTTACGGCCGGAGCCGACCAGAGCGACGACCTTACCATGCTGACAATCAGTTTCCTCGGCGGAAGGAGCTTCAGGCTCGACGTCAAGAATGACATCAACGAGCTGAGCGTCCTGCCCGAGAAGATAGACAGCCTCGGCCTCGATTCCAAGACTGCCATGGACCTGAACCTGGCCCTCGAAGAGGCGGCCACCAATTCGGTGATGTACGCCTACGACGCGCCCGAGGAGGGGAACGTCTCGATATCGGTGTCGGTAAAGGACGGCGTGGCCCAGATGGTAATCGTGGACGAAGGCAAGCCTTTCGACCCCACGGACATGAAAGACCCCGACCTCTCCCTCCCCGGAGAGGAGCGGCCCATCGGCGGGCTCGGTATATTCCTCGTAAAGAAGCTGATGGATAACGTGGTGTACGAGCGCAAGGGAGACAGGAACATTCTTACGATGACAAAGAAAATCAAATAATATGGAAACCAAATTCGAGAAAACTGCGGACAACCTGTTCATAAAGGTGAACGGCCGCCTTGACACCATCGCCTCGCGCGATTTCATGACGGATGTCACGACCTGGCTTGACAGCGGCGTCCATGACGTTGTCGTGGATTGCGAAGAACTTGAGTACATCAGCTCTTCCGGCCTCAGGGTGCTGATGACCATTTACAAGAAGACCGCCCCCGCCGGAGGGACGCTTACCCTTAAAAAACTCACTCCCCAGGTCGGCGAAGTCCTCAATATCACCGGCATGGCCTCCCTTTTCAACATAGAGTAGGTTTTGGCCATGAACGTCAAGGAATACGGGTTGGATCTTCACTGCACGATGATCCTCGAAGAGTACCGCGAACTTCTTCCCGTGCTCGACAGGATGAAGGAAATTGTCCTCGGCGAGCTCAATGCCTTGATTTCCAAGGCCGGACTTATGGTGTCCGGCGTAGAGGCAAGGGTGAAGGAAGAGAAGTCCCTCGCGGGAAAGCTTGAGCTCAAGGGCTCCAAGTACCGCACCCTGGACGACATAACCGACATCATGGGCGCGAGGGTCGTCACTTTCTACACCGAGGAAGTGGACAAAATCGCCGCCCTTGTCGAGGGCACCTTCGACGTGGACTGGAGCGAGTCCGTGGACAAGAGGAAACAGCATGCCCTCGACAGTTTCGGCTATGATTCCCTCCACTACATCTGCCGTATTCCGGAGTCTTTGTTCAGCGACCCGGAGATGCCGGAGCTGAACACCATCCGTTTCGAGATACAGATGCGCACCGCCCTTCAGCACGTCTGGGCCACCATCAACCACGACACCGGCTACAAATCCGGCGTGGAGGTGCCGAGGGAGTACCTGCGCAACCTCAACCGCCTGGCGGGAATGCTGGAGCTCGCCGACGAGCAGTTCAGCCTAATCCGTTCGTCCATCAACGATTACCGCCGCAAAATCAACAATCTTGTGGAAAACGGTAAGTTCGAGGAGGTGGACCTGGACGGAGACTCCTTCAGGCGATATCTCGAGCTTGACCCCTTCGGCCGCCTGACCAAGAAAATCGCGCTTATCAACCAGGCAGAGGTCCAGAAGGCTTCCGTGATGCCTTATCTCAAGGTGATGAAAGCCATGGGATTCAACACCCTGGCCGACGTCGAAAACCTGAAAAAGGAATACTCCGACGACGCCTACCAGCTTGCCCTGAGCCAGCTCGGCGGCACCGACATAGACATAATCGCCTCATCGGTGGCCCTCCAGGACCTTCTCACGGTGTTCATACTCCGCAACGGCGGCGGTGAAAAAGGCCTTGAAATGCTCTATACCGAGGTCGGCGGCTCTTCTCCCTACAATGCCGTCCGCGCCCGCCAGGTCTTCGAGAAAGCCTCCGCCCTTTCCTTCATGCACAGCCCCGAAAACAAATGAAAAACACCATCCTCGCAGCCGCCTTCTGCCTTCTGTGCGCCGTATCGGCAGCCCAGGAGAAAATCAATTATGGCGCTATCGCAAAGTATGATGAAACGGCGATTCCCCGTTATGAGATTCCCGATGTCCTCGCCGCCTCGGACGGGTCGGTGATTTCGGACGTGAAAAAGTGGGAGAAAAGAAGGGAGGAAATCCTGGAAATGCTCCAGCGGGAGATGTACGGCTATATGCCGGCGCATCCCAAAGACCTGCATTTCAAGGTTTTGTATGAGGATGCTTCGGCTCTTGGCGGCAAGGCCGTGAGAAAGGAAGTCAGGGTGTTCCTGACAAAGGACGAGAGCAGGTATTTCACCATGCTCATGTATGTCCCGAGCGGGAAAAAGGGCCCGCTCCCGGCCTTTCTCACCCTTAATTTCCAGGGCAACCACACCATCTGCGACGACCAGCTGCCTTACGTCTGGGATGGGCTCACCTTCA
>CAMOVV010000214.1 GCA_946627685.1 uncultured Bacteroidales bacterium | reverse complement strand
CATACTCGGAAAGCATATTCTCCGGGTATTTGATGTATTAAACCCGTCGTGAGACGCGAGAACCGCGAGTTCGGAAGTCATACCAATCAGTCAATAGTGTTAAGTTTTAGTGTTGTGTGCCCGGTCTTTGCGGTTCGCCGGGCTTTCTTTTGAAACCATTTGTTCAACTCTCTATAATGCGCCCGCAAGGAAGGCGCGGGGTGCAAATCCCCTTGTGTGTTTCTTTGGTTCGTGAAAATCCGGGGTGGCCTGACCGCCTCCCCGGATTCCGGCTCTCCGAAGAGCCTTACCGATTTCTTTCAAGAAACCCCCGAAGTGGTGCAGGCGTGACGCTTCCACCCCTTTAAGAAACCATGTTTAACCTATCAGCCCAAACAAGGAGTTGGGAGCGGGTGCAAGTCCCGTGTGGATGAATAGTTTCTAACCAAATCCCGGGAGGGGTGATACCCGACCGGGATTCCGCTCCGTTCTGGAGCTTTGTTATCATTCTTATTCTCATTTTATTAGGCTTTCCCTCCCGGCTGTGAAGTCCGGAGGGTTTTTCAAGGACTCTAACAATACTCTATATGAAGAAGATTATCAAAGCCATCGCCGCCGTTCTCTGCATCGGTTCAGTCATGTTCCTCGCAGGGGAATGGCCGGAGGACACGCCCAGGAAAAAGGTCGTGACCTGCGACGCATCGGCCCTCGTCGTCGCCCTCGCAACGGGCCTCTACCTCAAACGCTCCGACCATGCAGGTAGGAGATAGGGTGACATGGAATTCCGTGAACAAGCCGTATTCCGGTGTGGTCACCGGGAAGCACACTCTCGGCTGGAAAGTCCGGCTCGATAACGGGAAGTACGTCATCGCAAACGAAAAATCACTGAGATATGAAAGAGAACATCAATGAGAACGAGCGGTCCTCCCAGTCACAGGAGAGCCTCATCCTCGACCACATGCTTCGCGGCCACCGCATCACCGGCATGGACGCACTCAATTTATTCTCCTGCTTCCGGCTCCCAGCCAGGATCGCAGACATCCGAAAGAGAGGATTCCGCGTAAACTCCGAGTTCGTGACTGCTCCTTCCGGGAAGAAAGTAAAGGCATATTGGATTTAACAATACAATCAAAAAGTATGGCAAACGAAACAACCGCCGTAGCTCCGCTCCGGCAATTCAACAACTTCCTGGCAAACCCCAGGACGCAGGACTACCTGTCAACCGTACTCGCTGAAAAGAAGGCGAGCTTCGTCAACAACCTCACGGCACTCGTGTCGAACAACGCTGCACTCCAGGTCTGCAAGCCGGACACTTTGATGTTCGCATCCCTGAAGGCAACCGCCCTCGACCTGCCGCTGGACCAGAACCTCGGATTCGCCTACGTTCTTCCGTACAACGACCGGAAGAACAACGTGACCGTTGCTCAGTTCCAGATGGGCTACAAGGGGTTCGTCCAGCTCGCACTCCGTTCCGGCCAGTTCAAAACACTCAACACCACCGAAGTCCGGGAAGGAGAACTTATTGACGAGGATTTCGTAACTGGCGAACTTACATTCAAGAAGGCCGACAAGCGAGAGTCGCTTCCCGTCGTCGGGTACGTTGCTTACTTCAAGCTCCTTAACGGATTCGAGAAGTACCTATACATGACCGTGGAAGAAATGAAAGCACATGCTCTCCGTTTCAGCCAGACCTACAAGAAAGGCTACGGTCTCTGGGCCGACAAGGATTCATTTGATTCCATGGCAAAGAAAACCGTCCTCAAGCTCCTCATCTCCAAGTACGCGCCGCTCTCCGTTGAGATGCGGGACGCTATCAAGGTGGATCAGGCGGTGCTCCGTGGAGAGGACAAGACGGACTATGTTGACGCGGACGAGCAGAGCCAGCCCGAGGTGTCCGAGGCCGCCAAGGCGAAAGCCGGCGAGGTGCAGGCCCAGGTGGAGGCGATGAAGGCCCGGAGGAACGCAAAGAAAGAGGAGCCGGAGGATATTCCGGCCGACGGAGACACGGGTGAAATCTTCAACCAGTAATCCATGAAGCCAAGAATCATCAGACCGGCCAACCACGAGGAATGGCTGAGGGAGAGGGAGTACGGGATCGGCGCATCCGAGGTCGGTGCCGTACTCGGGCTCTCCCCGTACGAGACCCCTTTCTCGCTATGGCTGAAAAAGACGAAGCAGGTGCCGCCGGAACCGGAGAACCTTGCCATGCGCATGGGACACGTCCTGGAGCCCATCGTAGTCCAGCTATGGGAGGAAGCCACGGGAGAAAAGGTCATCAAGGCTTCCGCAGCAGACATCATCTACGTCCATCCGGAACACGATTTCATGCGGGCGACGCCCGACCGGATAGTGCGCGGAAGGAAGAAAATCGTAGAGTGCAAGACCACGGTCACGGACGTCGACAAGAACGACATCTACCCCTATTGGATTGCCCAGTGCGAATATCAGATGCTCGTCACCGGCATCCACGACTGCGACCTATCATGGCTCGTCAAAGGCAGATACTTCGACTATGCGAACATTCCGTATGACCAAGAGTTCGCGGAGTTTATCGCCGAGCGCGTAAAGGAGTTCTGGAACGAAAGCGTTGTTGGAGGTAAGGAGCCCGAACTAATCTCGGTTGAGGACTTTACGTTCAAGGGAAGCACCCCCGGAACGGTTGTGGAGGCGGACGACAAGGCCCTCGGGGAACTTCTTTCGCTACGGAAACTGAACGAGATCCTCGACAGGGACGAGACCGAGGCGAACCAGCTCAAGGAAGCAATCAAACTCTACATGGGCGAGAATGAGTCCATATCGTTCGACGGGAAGGTTCTCGCCACATGGAAGACAGGAGCCCGCGGACGCACGTTCCGCCTCAAGGACAAGAATATTGACGAACTCATAAACAAGGAGGATGAAGAAGATGGAACTGAATAAAGTCGCCACATGGGAGGGTCGCATCGAATGGATTGACCGCCCGCGAACTGGAACGTCGAAGAAAGGAAAGCCATGGTCATCCGTAGACTTTGTTCTCAAGTACACGGACGAACAGGACAACGAGCGTTTCATCATGTTCAACGTCTTCGGGAACGAGAAGGTGGACACTGTATGCGCCTGCAAGCAGGGAACGTTAATCCGAGTCGATTGGAGGCCGGACGCCCGTGAGTACAACGGCCGCTGGTTCGGCAAGCTTGAAGCCTATGGAATCACCGTCGTATCGGAGCGGGAGCTTGCGGAAAAGAGTGAAACCGAACTCCCTAAGGAAGCGCCGATCTTCCAGCGACACGAAGAATACCCCGACTCCGACCTCCCTTTTAGGTAATCTCCTGGGCATGAGGATAAACCGCCTTCTTATATGAAGCAACTCTCCAACTCCGACTACTCCTCCGTTCTCCGGCTCCTGGAC
>CAMOVV010000213.1 GCA_946627685.1 uncultured Bacteroidales bacterium | reverse complement strand
CTGAGCAGCAAATCCTTGAGGCCCTGCGCTCCCCCGCTCAAGGCAAGCAGCATGAACACTCCCCAGAAAATGCCGAATCCGGTGAGAAGGGTGCGGCTGCGGTTCCTCGACAGGGTGTCAAGGATTTCCTTGAAACGGTCTATGTCGAAAATCGGCTTCATCACTCGTCCCTAAGCGCTTCTATAGGTTTGACCCTGGAGGCCTTCACCGCCGGCATCAGACCGGCGACGGTGCCCGCTATTATCAGCATCACGGTGGCCTCCACCGCGACATCAATGCCCACGGTAGGATTCAGGAACATATACATTTTCATGAATCCCAAATCCACGGCCTTGCTGCCTATGGTGCTGTCCATTATCTGATTGGCTATGAGTCCCGACAACATTCCCACATAGCCGAAAAACGCCGTTATGACCACGCTCTCCGTGATTATCAGCTTGAGGATGGACCACGGCCTGGCGCCCAGAGCCTTCCGTATTCCGAATTCGTGGGTCCTCTCCTTCACCGAAATCAGCATGATGTTGGAGACTCCGACGATGCCGCTCATCAAGGTGAAAAGTCCTATTATCCAAAGGGCTATCCTCATGTAGCTGATGGCCTGGGCGGTCTGCATGTCAGAGGTGAGGCGGTTCCAGATATAGCTCGTGGCGTTGTCGTCGGGAGAGGCCATGTGGGCCTCGTTGATGGCCTTCTTTATCCTGCCCTCGAAGGCTTCGTTGTCCTTCTGGGTCTTGAGGCCGTGAAAGGTGAATCTAATCTGGTCGAGGGAGTTGTCTCCGTTTTTCAGGACCCTCATGAAGGAATACGGAATGTAGCAGGTGTTGTCGTACTCCCCTTCGGAATCCTTGAAGAGTCCCACCACCTTGAACACAAGTCCCCTCATCTTCAGGTCTTTGCCTAAAATCTTACCGGTGTTTTCATCCCCTCCCAGAAGCATCGACGCCGTCCAGTTTCCTATCACGATGACCTTCCTCGCCCCGTCCTCGTCGGGTGGATTGACGAAACGTCCCTTTATAATCTTGATATGCTCGATATCGCTGAGGACGGGCGAGGCCCCGACCACCCTCACGGAAACGCTTTCCCTGCCGAAGGACAGGGTGTCGCTGACGCTTACCTGAGGGGTAATCTCATCGATGACCCCGGCGAAAGATTTGTCCGCGAGCAGGTCCACGTCCTTGGAACTGAACTTGATGCGCGTCCCTTCCTTGAGGCCGTTATAGGGGATGCTCATCGAGCCGGGATAGACCGCCATCGAGTTCGACATAACGTCCATGCTGCTGGACAGCAAGGCGTTGAGGAGCCCGTTCCCGGCCCCGAGCAGGGCGATAAGCATGAATACCCCCCATGCGACGGCAAAACCGGTCAGGCAGGTGCGCAGCTTGTTGTGGCCAAGCGTGCTTTTCAGCTCATCGAAAAGGTCTTTCACAATAAACTATTTAATAAGGTCGCCGGAGCCGAAACGGGCGGCGCTATGGTCGCGGTTCTGCTCGATGGAGCCTATGATTCCGTCGCTGATGTGTATTATCTTGTCGGCTGCGTTCGCAACTCCGCTCTCATGGGTGACCACGATGATGGTCATCTTGTCTTCGCGGTTGAGCCGGGAAAGAAGGTCCATTACCTCCACCGAGGTCTTGGAGTCGAGGGCTCCGGTGGGTTCGTCGGCGAGAATGATATCAGGGCGGGTGACAAGGGCGCGGGCGATGGCGACCCTCTGTTTCTGTCCGCCGGACATTTCGTTGGGGAAGTGGGAGGCCCAGGGGGCAAGTCCCATCTTGTCAAGATATTCCATGGCCATCTGGTGTCTCTTGCGGCGGCCGATTCCCTGATAGAAAAGGGGCAGCTCGACGTTCTCCACCGCTGTCTTGAACCCTATGAGGTTGTAGGACTGGAAGATGAATCCTATCATCCGGTTGCGGTAGTCGGCGGCCTGCCTTTCGCTGAGGTCCTTGATGAGGCGGCCGTCCAGCCAGTACTCGCCGGTGTCATAGTTGTCGAGGATGCCGAGGATATTGAGAAGGGTGGACTTCCCCGAGCCGGACGCGCCCATTATGGACACGAACTCACCCCTGTCGATGGAAAGGTTTATGCCTTTGAGGACATGCAGGGGCTGGGCCCCGAAATAAGTCTTGTTTATATCTTTAAGCTCAAGCAGCATCTGTTTTTTTAAGTTTCGCCACACCTGCGCGGCGGGTTCTTCTTTGTTTATTAGTGTATGAGTTTATTAATACACTGCAAAGATATGCCTTAGTTTTCAATTCTCCAACACCAATGCAAAAATTTTTCCATAAAATGATTAACTTGGACACATGAAAAAATTATTTGCCCTCGTCATCACCCTGACGGCCGCCTTCGCCGTCCATGGCCAACCCCTCATCATGGGGCACAGGGGATTCACCACCACAGAAGGATCCTACCAGAACACCCTGACAAGCCTGCGCAAGGCACAGGAACTTGGCATCTACTCCATTGAACTGGATGTCCACCTGAGCACTGATGATTCCCTGATGATCATTCACGGACCGGCTATCCCCGGCACCGGAAAAGACATCCAGAAAGTGGATTACGCCACGGCAAGGAGCTTTACCCTCCCCAACGGAGACCTTATCCCTACCCTTTCGGAGTTTTTCTCCCAGGCCAGGAAGACTCCCGGACTCTTCCTTTTCCTGGAGCTCAAGAAACAGGAGAACCGGGACAGGGAAACCCTGATGGCGGAAAAGGTCATCAGTCTCTGCGACAGGATGGACATGTATCCGCAGATGTGGTTCATATCCTTCGAACAGCACCTGATCGACGAGATTCTCCGCCTGCACCCGGGCGCCAGGACGATGTTCATAACCGGGAATGCGCATTCCCTTTCTCCCAGGGCGGCGGCGGAAAAGGGATACAAAGGCATCTCCTACCATTGGGACGCCGTCCTCAACGAGCCGGAAATTCTCGACGAATGCCGTGCCTACGAACTTGAAACGGTGATTTGGCCGGTTAACAGCACGGATCTGGCCCTGTATGCAGTCAGGCACAACCTCACCCACATCACTACGGATTACCCTCAGAAGGTAAAAGCTCTGTATGATGCCATGCAGGGCTTCTCGAAAGGATGGAGGCATGAGCCTCTGAAGGGAACCTATTACGACTGCGCCACACGCATCAATCCCTCCGACGTGGAGGCTTACGGCTATGAAATCCGGGCTTCCAAGAAGCTTATCTGCTTCGACCTCGACGGCACGCTTACCCAGCACAAGACACCCATATCACCTGAGAACAGGGCTGTCCTGGACAAGCTTGCCGAAAGGTACATGCTCGTAATGGCAGGAGGCGGAGGGTGCGAAAGAATCTACAAGCAGATGGGGAACTACCCTATAGACATCCTGGGCAACTAC
>CAMOVV010000212.1 GCA_946627685.1 uncultured Bacteroidales bacterium | reverse complement strand
TTTCTGGAGGAAATCGGGACGGAAACCGTATTTCTTCCCGAAGTCTTCCGGGTCGATAATCCCGAAGCCGAATTCATTGTACTGATGCTCGTAGCAGATGTCGTAGACAATGGATTCCGCGATGTGGTTCCCTGTTACCTGGTAGAGCGCATCAAGGTTTTCCTTGGTGATAACGCTGCGGTCCATTCTGAAGAAGTCGGGGCTGTTGAAACTTTCGGTCATATCGAAATGCAATTTGTTTTCGGCAAAGATAATTGTTTCCGACACGAATACAAAAACTTTTATTAAAAATCTTTTGTGTTTAAAAGAATTTGCTTATCTTTGCACCGTGCCGGAAAGACCGGTGCATAGTGCTTATGCTGAAAAAGATTTGTAATGTTCTGATTGTTTGCGCTTTGGTGTTCGGCCTTTCTGAAAGGGCGTTCGCCCAGCGTACCATGGACGGACAGATGTTCGCTTCTGTTTCTTACGTCAACGGACTTTTCCCCGAAAGGGCCCTTACACAGATTGGCGGTGAAGCCAACCTGGGTCAATATATCCTTTCTTCCTGTTATTGGGAGGCCGGCGTACGCTACAACCCTCTGACAAAGATGCAGACGGTAGGAAGCCTGACCGCTTTCGGCGGCTTCAATTACCGTATCGCAAACACCCGTAACCGTGCGTTTAATCTTTATGCCGGCGGCAGGCTCTTCCTCGGTGTGGATTACACCGAAGGGTCCAATCCCGTGGAGGAGATTGTCATCGGTACAGGCTCGTCTGTTCAGGTGACCGATATAGAGGTCGAGCCCGGGAAGACGCGTTTTATGATTGGTATCGACCCTGCCATTGAGATGGAATGGTTCTTTGTCAAGAAGATTGCCCTGGTAGTCCGTGTCTCGGCCCCTGTTAAGTTTATGACTCAGCAGCAGTTCTTCTCCGGTAGGGCCGGGGCGGGACTGCGCTTTAATTTTTAATCGCGTGATATGAAAACACTTCGATATACTTTAATAGCCTTGATGGCTCTTGTCGCTTCCTCCTGTGACTTTGTGTCAAAGGAGGGCGCTTCGTATCCGTTCGATGTAACGGTTGATGTCCGTGATGGCTTGCTTAATGCAGACGGCACTCTGGTACAGCATCCAGAGGTGGCGTTTAAGATTACGAGTGAGGATCCAGGCGCTGTATATACGATGGTTTATTCCATTGATAACGGTGAGACCGTTACACGTGAAAATCTTGTCGGAAGTGATGTCAGCGTTATCCTGAATAGCGACTTTGATGAATTCAAGGATTACGGAAGTCATGTCTTGAAGGGTAAGATTACCCTTGATAAGGATACTAATCGTGCAAAGGCGTTCACTGCTACAGTCTGGATGAAATATGTTCCGATTGTTGTTTCTGAAATGTATTTCAACGGTTATGACGGCAGGAAGACATTTAAGGATAAATGCGTCCTTAATTCTGAATCGTCCGGCGATTTCGTGATTGTATACACGCCTGTGGAATCTTATTCCAATATCGATATCAAGTGTGCTCCTGAGGGAGTTCTTGAGTTTGACATGAGCGAGATGAAGCACGAAGCTGGTAAGTTTACGATTCCGTATACCGTCAATGGCGTTGGCGAGCCGAAGGTGTCTTTGACTTTCACCAACGGACCGGATGTGAACGCCTATACGCATGAGGTGGATTGCCGTGAGGATGATGCGAGCAATTATTTCGTCCCTTACTGGGAGGCGCCCGCAGTCATTCTTTCTGGTGCTGAATACTCGGTCTCCGTCGGTCTCTCCTCCGGCAATATTGAAAAGCCGTATAACGTTTCTTTCATGCTGGACGGACAGGAGATATCGTCGTATTCCGACGTGATGTTCAATCGCCCTGTTGCTTATACTCTTAGTGCCGATGGATTGCAGCCGGGTGAGCATAGTCTTGTTTGCGAGGTGTCTATCCAGAACGGTAATTCGGTTGAGTTGTCTCAGACGGTTTTCGTTGTGCCTCAGGAATTGAGTTTCTCTGGAAGCGACGGAACGTTGATAAGTTCTTTCCCCGGCCAGGTTTCAATCTTGGCAATAGGGGAGAGTTATTCCCTGAGATATAACGATGTCCCGGCTGATGTGTTGTCTTCTCTGGAGTTTGTTTCTAACTCTGAAAGTACCATTGAGGGGATGATGTACCATGCGTCTGCTCGTGGTGAGAACACTCTCACTGTGAGTGCCTGTGACGGACAGGGTGGAACACTTGATTATTCTCTTGTTCATAAGGATAAGATTGTGCTTGAATGCACAATTCCCGATCTTGTCTTTACCGATGAGGGTATAAAAATTTCGATGAAGCTCTTGAAAGGAGATGCATCGAAAAATTATAAAGCTGAGATTTCTTTTGATGGTAGTCCTGATACTGCGTTCGCGTTTAATTTCTCCAACGGGAGTTTCGAGTATGAGTTGAATGACGACCATAGGGAAGGGGAACATATTGTCGGCGTAAAGGTTTATTCCGAGGATGGTTTTTCTACTGTCTGGGAGAAGTCGTCCGATGTTTTCATTTTCCATTTGATGTTTACGGCATGGAACGATAACGAGTCTTTCACTTTTGATGCACTGGCAGGTCATGAACTGGAGTATTCGCATCAGTATAAGCTTGCTTTCCCAAATATGCCCGTGCGGTTCGTTGACCGTTTCAGTGTAGTTGCGATGACCGAGGGTATCACTTGTGACAAGAGAAACCTGGGCGAAGGAAGTGTTTACTGGGATGTCCAAGCAAACAAATTTGGCGTAGAATCACTTTGGGTTTTGTACACCAATGCAAGTGATGTACAAAGCAAGTACATAGTAAAATTCCCGGTGAATGATAATTTCTCCTTGTCATTCACCACTGACGGGAAATATCTTTACGCACAGGTTTCTGGCGTTGATAGTTTTTCTACTATGGGCGTACAGGGCTCTTATACCGTGAGTGGTTATGCATGGGGGTCTCAGTCTGGCGACTTGGAGCATATTCAGTCAGAAACTACCACATTGTGTGATCCGATGTATTGTGAGATTGTTTGCTCAAATAACTCCAAGCAACAGCTTCATACTTATGTTTCTATTGATGCCCCCGCGAACTCTGTTCAGGGTTCTTGGAAATCTTTTGAATATGAGGCTTTACGTTTGGTTATTTACATAAGGACAGAGAAAGATAATATGAACAAGAACCAATCGTTCACGCAATATCACAAGTGTAAATTGGATTTCTCAGGACTTGAGGAACATTCTCCTTTTAACCGGGATACTTATTTCAATATTGTACTGAAACGCTGACAGATATGACGGACCGTAAGAAGGAGTATATGCTTGTCATTTTAGGGATATGTGTTATAGGTTATCTTTTGATATCGACACTCAGTTATGCCGTCAGGTATTTGTCAGGTGAAAGGGAAGAGG
>CAMOVV010000211.1 GCA_946627685.1 uncultured Bacteroidales bacterium | reverse complement strand
CTGCACGGAAAAACCTCTTGAACGTCCGCTGAAAATAGTTCTCGCAAGCGACCTGCACGTCGGCTACCACAACAGGAAGCCGGAACTCGCGCGCTGGGTGGACATGATAAATGCGGAGAATCCGGATATGGTGCTTATAGCCGGGGATATCATCGACGGAGCCATAAGGCCCGTGCGGGAATGGAAATATGACGAGGAATTCCGCCGAATCCGCCCCACCGTCCATGCCTGCCTCGGGAATCACGAATATATCTCAGGCTCAGACGGTTCTGAGGCTTTCTACACCGATGCCGGCATACATTTGCTGAAGGATTCCTCCACAGTCTGCAGCGGTATCAGGATCATCGGCAGGGACGACAGGAGCAATCCGCACAGGAAGGGGCTTTCCGACCTCGCTCCCCGGGATTCCCTCTTCACCATCCTCCTCGACCACCAGCCCAGCCATCTCGAAGAAGCCGAACAGGCTGGGATAGACTTCCAGTTCAGCGGACACACCCACCATGGCCAGGTATGGCCGGTCAGCTGGCTCACAAACGCCATGTTTGAAAAGGCCTATGGCCCCCACCAGCGCGGAAATACAAGATACTACATAACTTCAGGCCTCGGAATCTGGGGCGGCAAATTCCGCATCGGCACCCGTTCCGAATACATCGTCCTCACCTTGAGGAATAAAACTACAGAACAATGATTATGAAAAGGATACTATTCGTGTGCCACGGCAATATATGCAGAAGTCCGATGGCGGAATTCATACTCAAGGCCCTGGTCAAGGCCCGGGGGCTTGAAGACGGGTATCATATCGAATCCGCCGCAGTTTCGGCTGAGGAACTCGGGAACCCCATCTATCCGCCTGCAAAACGCTGCCTCAGCCAGCATGGAGTATGGTTCGACCCCGGGAAAAGAGCCAGGCAGATTACTGCCGCCGACTACGGGCGGTTCGACAGGATCATCTGCATGGACTCGTCCAACCTCCGTCTGATAAAGAGGATAATACCCGAAGACCGTGAAGGGAAGATACATCTTCTAATGTCCTATGCCGGTACCGGACGCGACGTCGCCGATCCCTGGTACACGGGGGACTTCGAAACAACCTTCCAGGACATCCTTGAAGGCTGTGAAGCTATGCTGGCCTCCGGCCTTTAAGAGTCAAGACAGACGATGAAAGTTACCTTTTCGATTGAATACCGCACAAGGTGGGGCGAAAGCCTCTGCGTGGTCATAAATGACAAGAAACACCCGATGAACTGGGGCGAGGGAGGCATTTGGACGACCACCGTCGATAAATGCCCGGCATCAGCCCTTAAAGACTACACTTATGTCGTGATGGAAGACGGGCTGGTAAGACGCACGGAATGGGTTCACCACAGCGTCAAAACCCCTTCCGGGGCGAAGACGCTTGAAATCCGCGACAGCTGGAACGACTGTCCTGTCGCAGGCTGCCCCTTCCCCAGGGCCCACCAGGCCGCAATGTTCGACAGACCCGGATTCAAAGTGGCGGGCACGGCCGTGCCTGTTTTTTCGCTGAGGACAGCCATGGATTTCGGGATCGGCGAGTTCCGGGACTTAAGGCCTCTTATCGACTTGGCAGCTTCTACCGGTCAGCGCATAATCCAGCTTCTCCCCGTCAACGACACCACCAGGAAGGGAGGATGGGAAGATTCCTACCCCTACAGCCCTATCTCTTCATTCGCCCTCCATCCCCTTTATATCCATCTTCAGGATTTGGAAATCGGAGACACTCCGGCTTTCAGGAAAGAGCAGTCCGAGCTTAACGCCCTCGAAGAACTGGACTATCCGAAGGTGTTCAAGGCCAAGATGAAATGGCTCCGCAAAGCATGGGAAAAGAGGGGCAAGGCCGATATGGGCACGCCCGCATTCAGGCGGTTCGTGAAGGAAAACGAAAGCGCATGGCTGGGAGAATACGCCCGTTTCTGCGCAAGGAGGGATTCCCTCGAGGAGGATTACTACAGATGGATTCAGTTCCATCTCGATTCTCAACTATCTGAAGAAGTGGCCTATGCCCGCTCCAAGGGCATATCACTCAAGGGCGACCTGCCCATCGGTGTCAGCGCGGACAGCGCCGAAGCCTTCTTCCATCCGGAGCTGTTCAACCTTGATTCTTCCGCTGGAGCGCCTCCCGATTTCTTCACGGCCGAGGGGCAGAACTGGGGTTTCCCCACCTACAACTGGGAAGCCATGGAAAAGGATGACTATGCCTGGTGGAAGAGCCGCCTGCGTCACATGAGCCGCTATTTCGACGCTTTCCGAATCGACCATATAATCGGCTGGTTCCGCATCTGGGAGATTCCGGGAGGTGAAAAGGGAGGGCTTAACGGCCATTTCAATCCCGCTCTCCCCTATTCTCCCGAAGAAATTACCGCAGAGGGCCTTCCGCTCACCGGTCTTTTCCACGAAGACCCCCGGAATCCCGGCATGTACCAGCCCCTGATTTCTCCTGATACAGCCGGCCTGACAGAAGGGCAGGAGGAAAGGTTCACGTCCCTGTACAACGACTTTTTCTATCACCGGCACAACGATTTCTGGAAAAGGAACGCGCTGAAGAAGCTCCCGGAGCTCCTCGGGGCGACCGGAATGCTTGCCTGCGGTGAAGACCTTGGAATGGTTCCCGACTGCGTGAGCGGAGTCATGGCGGACCAGGCCATACTTTCGCTCAGGATGAGGAACGTGGGAAGCGAGGGGCCGTGGCCGTATATGAGCGTTTGCGCCACATCCAGCCACGATATGGAGACCCTGAGAATGTCATTCGACCATGATCCCGGGCCTGATGAAATCCGCGCCGCCCTCAAAGAATATCTCGACTCGCCTTCGATGCTTGCCATTTTCCCTATCCAGGACTGGCTCGCCCTCGACAAGGATATACGAAGAGGTGACAGGGAGGCGGAGCGGATAAACCAGCCCGCCAATCCCCATCACCACTGGCGTTATCGTCTTCATCTGGACCTGGACGGCCTCTGCAAGGCCGAAGCCTGGCTCGAAGAGGTACGAAGCCTCGTCAGCGCCTCAGGACGGTCCTAGTACCTAGTCGTCAAGTTCCTTGATTTTGATGCTGCGGAACCAGACTTCGTCGCCATGGTCCTGAAGGAGGATGTTGCCTTCGGCATGGTTTCCGAAATTAGGCCAGTCGCGGTACTTGCTGTAGGCCACAAGAGCGTTCCACTCCTGGTTGTTCCGCTCATACTCAAGCACTTTCCTGTTGTTGAGCCAGTGCTCCACGTGGTTCCCCCTGACCACCACCATCGCAATGTTGAACTTGCTGATGTCGAAGACTTTGTCCTCGGGGGCGGGAATCAGGTCATAAAGGGATGCAAGGGTGCGGTTGCCTTTCACGCCGAGCTTGGCGTCGGGGTGGCGCAGGTCGTCGAGAATCTGGAACTCGC
>CAMOVV010000210.1 GCA_946627685.1 uncultured Bacteroidales bacterium | reverse complement strand
GGCGGAAGCGTGGAAACGGAGGCGTAGGCTTCAAGGATTCCCCTTCTCGACACAAAATCCTCAAGGATTCTTCCGCGGAACGGAAGGTTATATGCGTTTTCGGCGGGAGAGCCGGAGGGAGACTTTTTCACCTGGCCGTCCACCGCGTACGCGAAGCCGAGCCCCGTCCCGATGGTCGCCATGGCGACTGTCCCTTTTCCAAGTTCAGGGGAAGAAGCGATAACTCCCCTCAGGGCGGCGTTCACGTCATGGTCGTACCTGAAAGGAAGAGGGAGGCCGCAGAGCGAAGAAAGTTTCTCTCCATAAACGGAAAGGAACTTGTGTTTCATGAGGAAGACCCCTTCGTTAAAGTCAAAGGGGCCGGGAACGGCCACCGCAACCGCGGCGACCTCTTCACCGAGGGCGGCCGCACGGCGGATCTGCTCCTTCACCGCGGACGAAAACGCCGAAGCGATTTCCTCCTTCGACCCGGCGGAGGGCATGGGGGTCTTCATGAAGGTACCCTCCACAAGGCCTTTTCCAAGACGCGCGAGGCCGGACTTGAGAACGGTGCCTCCAACGTCAAAAACTATGATACAATCATGCCTTGTCATATTCAAATCCTTCTCTAAGCGTTGTCTTATGCACACACACGGGCTCTTTTCCAAGGTTTTCCACCACGTAAGGCCCCACGCTCGCAGGCACCACCACGACGTCCATGAAGGAGGCTTCGTAGCAGCGCTCCGGATGGGCCGCGCTCCGGATTCTTACCTTCTCGCCGTCAACGAGGGTGAGAACGTGGAACTTTCCGTCCGTGTCGTCCTCCACCGAAGTCTCGAACTCCAGGCGGCGGAGCGATATGTACATCTGGGGATTCTCACCGAGAATAACTTCCTTCCAGCCTTCCCCCTCACGTACCGTCCTCGGCTTCTGGACGATATATTCGGGACTTTCGGGGTCGTGGATGACGGAGGTCCTGCGGTCCTGGCGCACGTTGAGCTCGCCGAGTTTCGTATGAATCGGCCTCTGCTTTCCGTCGAAGTCCAGGCGCAGGTAGTCGTACATCTTGTAGGTGTAGGAGCCGACGGTCAAGGAGCCGATTTCAAGAATCACCTGGTTGCGGCCGCTGGAGTGGATGGTGCCTGCGGGGAGCATCACCTGAAGCCCGGGCCTGGACTCCTCGTAGCTCACGTATTTCATGTAATCCACGGGTTTGCGCTCCTTGTCGGCAGCCTCTATGTCCTTGAAGAACCGGGGGATATCGGCGTCGTCGCGGAAGCCGATGAAGGTCTTGGCGCCGTGACCCGTCACCACCACGTAGTAGCTCTCGTCCTGGCGGCCGAGCTCATCGTAATTCTCCACGTTGTACTTTCCTCCGGAATGGCACTGGATGCTCATGTTGCCGGTGGAATGGTAGGAGTCGTCCCAGTTGAAGCGGATGGGGAAATAGCCGTGGTACTTTTCGGCTGCGGCCGGTCCCATGACAGCCTCGCTCTCTTTCATGAAAAGGGAGCAGAAAGGAAATTCTGCGACCGTGTCCCCAATTTCGACAAGGACGCTGACCTCCATGGGTATCATGTCGAAAATCCAGGCGCAGTTGCGCATCTCCCGGGGAAGGCCGCGGAGCTTTTTCATATACGTTCCTCCCCAGACCCCTTCCAGATAGACAGGCTTGCACCTGAACGGGCGGGCAGCCATGGCGGAGAAAATCTCCCTGAGGCCCTCGCGGCCGATCATCTTGAGGTCAGTGACGTCGTCGGAGCAGAAATACCAGTCGATGAGCTCTCCCCTCAACAGTTCCTTCCTCAGCTGCACGGCGACCTCGAAGTCGGCATAATAGCAGCGGCGGATGATGAGATTCACGGGAAGGGCCTTTTTCATCCCCAGATTCACATACTCTCCCCTTCTTATGCGGAGCATGGACTCCTTGGGGGTGACATCAAGGTAGCAGATGACGTCGTACAGGGGACGCATGGCGGCGACGGCGCAGCCGTAGCCATACACTATGGTCACCTCGCCCGAGCCTTTCTTCGCCTCCCCGAGGGCAAAGGACACCTGGTCCAGCTTTGACTTGCAGAAGATGCCCTCATAGCCTCCGTGATAAATTTTGCCGAAAAGGAGGGTAGGATCCTCGCTCCTGTCCCAGCTGAGGCGGTCGTCAATCATCTCCTTAAGTTCGGCCTCTCCTTTATATACCAGGGAGAAATCGACGGTGGAGACGGTCACTCCCCTCTTGGAAAGTTCTCCGCAGAGAAGGTTGACGACGGTGCCGAAGCAGGCGGTGGTGTAACCGTCTATCGCGACGGTAACATTCCTCCGGGCGGCCTTTTCCGCAAGGACTCCGGCGAGGACGGCCGCGGACTTTGCGGTCCCCCTTGTAAGCGACTTCACCGCATGCTCCGACAGCGCCGGACGGTTCACCGGCACCGGGTCGTCATACGGGAAGGGATTGTACATGAAACTCATATCGCAAAACTTATATCTTGTAAAACTCAAAACCCATGATTTCGGCAAAAGCCTCGAGGGAATCGGTGTAATCCCCGTCAACTATGGCGTAATGCTGGGTCGCCCCAATCCTGAGGACCTTCTCGAAAAGCTCCTTCACGGGGACCACGGGCCTGAAAATGGTATGGCTGTAGGTGGCGAGAAGGTGCTTTCCGGGCAGGCTCTCCGCCTGGAAGGTTATCAGCTTGTAGCGTCCGTCCTCCTCGAAAAGGCCGGCCACGGTCTTCATGCCCGGGCTTATCCTGTACCAGGCGAAGGGGGCCCCGGCATATTTCCAGGAGGTCTTGGCAAAGCGGACATCCCTGGCTATCACGACGTTCTGCTGCCAGGCAGGGTCGTTATGGTCGTTCGGGCCGGCATGTCCTCCTGCAAAGGTACCGAAATCATCCTCAATATGGAAGGGCTCGATGAAGTTCACGTTTTTGCCGCTGAGGAGCTTGAGGATATAGGTAATCAGGCCGGCCCCGATGTCGGCTTCCGGCACGAGGACACTGACGTTGTCGTTGAACCACTGCGGATAGAATCCGGCCCGGCATCCGGCGGTGCGGAAAGTAGCCTGGTCGATGTCGTTATATACGCAACAGTCGATGTCGTTTTTCTCCGCCATTTCCTTGATGGCGAGGGTGGCCTTGACGCAGCCTATGAACTTGTCATATTCAACGTCTTCCATCATCTTGTAGCGGCCGGTGAGCTCGTCCGCGTACTCCTTTACGGCGGCGTCGGAAAGGGACTCTATCTCCGTTCCGTAATCGCTGTAGGGCAGGTACCTTATCTCCGGCCCTATCTTGGTGAACAGGTCGTAATTGTCTATATAAGTGCTCCACATGGCCTCGTTCATATTGGCCATGAGGCCCACCGTGGACTTTCTAAGGATGCTGCGGACCCTCGCTGCGGCGGCAAAGACCTGCACCTGAGCAGTCACCTGCTCCCTCGTGCCCATG
>CAMOVV010000209.1 GCA_946627685.1 uncultured Bacteroidales bacterium | reverse complement strand
TCGTTGAGCTTCAGTAGCTGGATTCGTTCAAGAGTTGCTAGTTCTTAGCCATCAAGACGTTCATCACCAACGTCAACGACCGCTACCGTGGTGCGTACAAGGAAGACCAGGAAGACCATCCGAGGCAGTGTGTGTTCGCCGGTACGACGAACGAGGCGGTGTTCCTAAAGGATGAGACGGGAGACAGGCGGTTCTGGGTTGTTCCCGTGGAGGGGCAGTCAGGGCGTGGCCGTGACTGGCTCATCGAGAACCGTGACCAGCTGTGGGCTGAGGCGGTGGAGCTGTACAGGAAACTGCCGAAGGGTATGGACGGCAGGCCTGCGGCGATGCTTGACCGGGAGATGGAGGAGGCGATGAACCGAAGGAGGGAGGAGGTCTCCTTCGCATCGGAGAACCCGCTGCTCTCCCAGCTGGAGGATTTTCTTGAGACGAAGCTTCCTGATGACTGGTCACTGTACACCATACAGGAAAGGAGGAGGTACTTCCAGGATGAGGAGGCTGTGCTCACCAAGGGAAGGAATGCGAGAGAGAAGATGTGTCCGACGGAATTTGTTGTTGAATACCTCAGGTTGGAAACCACGGACAAGGGTTACCAGTATGAGGCGGCGAGGGTCAGAAGTGCGATGGAGAAGATGGAAGGATGGAAGAATATAGGGCAGCAGAGGTATTGGTATGGTAAGAGATATGGAAGGCCAAACAACGTGTTCAAGAGGCGCGGGCAGGGTTATGACAACGAAGACGTGCTGTAGGGGGCATTATAATATATTATATTATAATGGGGGTTGTCATAACCAGGTTATGACAAAATCAAGGAAATTGTCATAACTGTCATAACCTTGTCATAACCCGGTTATGACAACCAAAACCCCTTTATTTATTAGGGTTTCAGAGGATTTGTCATAATGTCATAACTATTTTTTAAATTTTTAATAAATTATAATATACGATATACATATATTAGGTTTTTTGCGGTTATACGCGGTTATATGTATGTGAAAAAATAATTATCGCCCGTATATGTACGCAAAAGCGTCATAGGTTATGACACCTTGCGGACAGGGGCGAAAAAAAGCAGAGATACATGGCAAGGAAAAGCGGAATGTTCACGACCGGTTATGAGCGGTCAGAGAAAGCGACTGAGAATTATCTCAGAAGCAGGGTTGAGGCGAGAGGAGGCATCTGCCTCAAGTTCGCAAGCATGACAGAGACGGGATACCCAGACAGGATCGTCCTGATGAGGGGAGGCATCTGCGCCTTCGTCGAACTGAAGAGCAAGGGGGAGCACCCGACCAGGCTTCAGCAGGTGAGGCATGAGCAGCTGAGGGAGATTGGCTATCCCGTGTATGTCATTGACGGCAGGGATGGAGTTGACAACATGTTGGACGAACTGAGGGAGGAGCATGAGATTTACGGCGTATGAATACCAGAAGAGAGCCATCCGGTGGGTGACTGAGCACAAGAGGTGCTGCCTGTTCCTCGACATGGGACTCGGCAAGAGCGTGTGCACCCTCACCGCCGCCAGTCAGCTGATGGACTGGTGCGAGATCACGAGGACACTGGTGGTCGCACCCAAGAAGGTGGCGGAGACTACATGGACAGACGAGGCAGCCAAGTGGGACCATCTCAGGCACCTCAGGGTGTCGAGGGTGATTGGCACCCAGAAGCAGCGGGCGCAGGCACTCGGCGAGGATGCGGACATCTACGTCATCGGCCGTGACTCCTTCGCCTGGCTTGTGGACTACTATGACCGCAAGCCGCCGTTCGACATGCTGGTCATCGACGAATTGACGAGCTTCAAGTCTCCGAAGAGTCTCCGCTTCAAGGCGATGAGGGCGGTGTCACCGGTGTTCTCAAGAGTGGTGGGGCTGACCGGCACACCGGCGCCCAACGGGCTTGAGGACTTGTGGGCCCAGCTCTACTGCGTTGACCTCGGTGAGCGGCTCGGCAGGTTCGTCACCCGGTACCGTGAGGCTTACTTCACGGAGTACAGGTGGAACAACATCGTCGTGAGGAGGACACCGAAGAAGGGAGCGGAGGAGGCCATCAGGTCCAGAATCTCCGACATCTGTCTCACCATGCAGGCCAATGACTACCTGGAGCTGCCTCCTATGATCACGCATGACGAGAGGGTGATCCTGAGCCAGCCGGTGATGGATGGGTATAAGAGCTTCGAGCGTGACCGTGTGATGGAGGTCTGCCGTGAATCGACAGGGAAACCCGACAACATCATCGCCCAGTCGGCTGCCGGGCTTATGAACAAGCTCAGCCAGTATGCCGCCGGCTCCGTGTATGACTCTGACGGTAATCCTGTCGCCGTACACCGTGAGAAGGTGGAGAGGTTGGTTGAGCTGGTGGAGCAGGCTGGGTCACCAGTGCTGGTGTTCTACCAGTTCCGCCACGACATCCCCGTCATCATTGATGCGCTGAAGGGCAGGACGGTGGTGGAGTATAAGGACTCAGCGCAGCTGTCGGACTGGAACAGCGGGAAGATTGACGTGCTGCTTGCCCATCCCGCATCCACCGCCTTCGGTCTCAACATGCAGGCAGGAGGCCACTACATCGTATGGTTCGGCACAGGATGGAACCTTGAGCTGTACCAGCAGGCGAATGCCAGGCTCCACCGGCAGGGGCAGCAGCATCCCGTCATCGTGTATCGCCTTGTGTGCGCCGGCACGGTGGACGAGCTTGCCCTGTCAGCCATCGACAGGAAGAAGGGAGTCCAGCAGGCATTGCTTGACGGACTGAAGGAACTTAAGGACAGTTATGGACTTGAAGAAGGAAAGGAGGAACCGTGAGCAAGGACAAGGACTACATCAGGCTGATTCACGACCGCAGGTGGCTGAGGCTACGCCGTCAGAGGCTCACCCTCCATCCCGTGTGCGAGATGTGCGAGAAGGAGGGAAGGGTGACCGCAGCGGTCGAGGTGCACCACATCGTTCCGGTGGAGACCGGGCTGACCTACCGCCAGAAAGCGGAGCTGATGTTCAGCCCCTCGAACGTGATGGCTCTCTGCCATGAATGCCATGTCAGGGTGCATACCGAGATGGGCAGGAGCGGGAAGGCAGCCACGAAGCGAATTAACGCCCTGAAAATTTGCGAGTTTGAGAAAAAATTCTTAACTTAGGGCGATGAATCATTCTCCTGACCCCGGGGGGAGGTTTTTAAATCGGGGGAGGCCCTATCGAGTTACCCCCGCCAAGCCTTTTCTCCACGCGCGGGAAAACTTTTTTGGGGTTGGGGGCACAGGTTGTTTTAAGGATAATAAAAAAAATGCGCAGGAAATCAGTACAATTCGTTGACCGTCACGGCTCTCCGGGCTTTGGCTTCTGCTCCCCGCCACCTTCTCTCCCAGGTTCGCCACAGGGGGGGGATTTTCCTTTGACGGAAAGAAGGAGGAGCCCGAATCTGATGAGGACGAGATTCGTGACTCGCTGGACACCGGCAGCGGGAAGA
>CAMOVV010000208.1 GCA_946627685.1 uncultured Bacteroidales bacterium | reverse complement strand
GACGTCGTCCGTAGCCGTGATGGAGACGGCCCTGTATCCGAAGAATGTGCTCCTGGGAACGAAACTCTCCCCGCCGGGGGTGCCTGCGAAGGTGTACCTCAGAATCATGCCGGTCTCGGGGATTCGGAGGTTGAGACGGTGAACGCTGCCCTCGGGGCCGTCCATGCCGCGGCTCTTCAAGCCGTTGCCGTCATTGAGAAGCTCTCCGGGCAGGCAGGTGAGGACGGTGCCTTCCTTTGCGCTGAACTTGAAAACGGGGACTCCGGCGCAGTTCTGGCCGAAATCAACCACGAGGGTCTCCCCGGCTTTGACCGAGATAGGCTCTCCGTCTGCAAATTCCTTGATTTTGACCACCGTACCGTAGGCCTCGTCCGACGCTCCGCTGACATCTTTCCATGTGTAGGCCGTCTCGGGCCCCATGGCAAGGTCGTCGCGGAAATAAATCTCGGCTCCGACGGTAGGAACGATTTCTCCGTTGAATTCGGTATTCTCCTCAGGGGTTGAAAGCATTTCGGGCGTGGCATATCCGGGAAGAATCCTTGCGTCATAGTCCTCGCCGTCAAAAATCGCGGCATGAGTGACGGGACCCGCGATTCCGGCCTTCCAGTTCTGGGTGTCAGTGCCGTAGAGCTTCTTGCTCCCATCCTTGAAGGTGAGCTCGAGCACTCCGCGGAAGGCAGGTTTCTTTCCGATGAAACCTTCGTTGCCTGAAGGGGTTATGATTTTGTCGGCCCACCATCCCGGGGTGACCTGCACGGAGAGGGTGTTCTCCGCTCCCGAGGCCTTGTTGAAGGCTTCGGTGATGTCATAGGTGTAGGAAATTTTTGTCTTGGCGTAGTGCGTGAAGCCGGGCTTGAGGATTTCCTTGCCCACCAGCCTGCCGTTGAGGTAGAGGTCATACACTCCGAGTCCTGTGGTCATCCATTTGGCTGATACGACCTTGGAGTCGTTCTTGACCGTGGAAAGGAACCAGGATGCCCAGTCGGCGGCGCGGTCTCCGTCTTTTACTACCGTGGTTACCACCGGGGCGTCCGCGGCGGAAATCCACCGGGATGAGGCCCAGGCTTCTGCGGAGAGGGGAGAGGTCAGGGCGGCCTGCTCCGGGCTCACTGCATGTCTGGCGCAGCCGGAAATCGCCATGCAGGCGACGGCTGCGGAGAGAATCGTTCTGATGGTCATAGTTACTGTGTTACTTGTTGAATTGGTTTAGAACAAATCGTTTACGCTGCAGATGGTGCCGCCGTAGATATTCTTGATATACTCGAGGCCTCCGCAGTAGGCTTCTTCGGAAAGGGTGTCCGTGGTCTCTTTGGGAACGACGATGTTGAATCCCCTGAAGAAGGCGTCGGCCGATGTGTGGCGGCAGCAGCAGTCTGCCTGCCAGCCGGTGATGACGACGGTGTCCACTCCAAGCTCGCGGAGAATGAGCTCGAGGGGAGTCTCATAGAATGCGCTGTAGGTTTTCTTGGGGACGATGATGTCTCCTTCCTGGGGCTTGAGCTCGTCAATGACCTCGGCTCCCCAGGTGCCTGCCACGGCGTGGGAACCCCATACCTTGAATTCCTTGTCCACCTCGGGGGTGTGGCAGTCGTTGGCGTAGATGACGGGAATGCCGTTGGCGCGGGCTTTCTCGCAGAGCTGCTTGATGGGCTCAATGATTTTGACGATTCTGGGGCTTCCTCCAAGGGCTCCCGTGACGAAATCGTTGACCATGTCAACGACGATAACTGCATACTTTTTCATTGTTTTATTGTTTTTTAATGTTGTTTTTCTGACGTTTTGCCTCATAGTAACCATGCCTGGAGGGATTTTCGGGGAACCATCCCTTCAGCACCCTCCTTTCCTGCTGGAACACTTCATGAATCCCCCAGAAAGAGGAGAAACCTGCGACCGCGAGGATAATCGACAGTATCTGGTTCTCTACCACCACGGAAGCCGCCGAGAAAAGGATCCCGGCTGCCAGGAACCATATCCAACATTTTCTGCCCCAGCGGTATTCAGCCTTTATCACTATGGGATGGTATATCCCTATGATAAGGAATGTGGCCGCGCCCACAATAAGTCCGTAATAATGAAGTGTCATATCGTACAAATATATTAAATAATCGGATACTGTTGACAAGAATCACAAAGAATTTTCAGGATAAATTAATTATCTCAAGATGTCAATAAATCGGACGATGTTTGTTATATTTGTGAGAACCGACATTTAACCTTTTCCGATATGAGAAAATTGATTTTTGTCGCAGCCGCATTGTCACTTTTGTGCTGCTGTGGAAAGAAGGCTTCCGGGCCGGCACCCCTTGCCGTCATCATGGAGACCGACCTTGGCAATGACGTCGATGACGCGCTTGCCATGGATTTGCTTTACAAGTATCTGGACGCGGGGAAAATCCGCCTTCTCGCCGTCAATCTGAACAAGGAGGGCGAGGCCCCCGCCGAATTTACCGACATTCTCAACACATGGTACGGCTATCCCGACATTCCTGTTGGAATTATCCGGAATGGGGCTGACTGTGAGGAGGATGCGGCCGTAAATTATGCGAAGGCCGTCGTGGATATGAAAGACGGGGAAGGGAAGCCTTTGTTCAAAAGGTCCCGTCCCGGGTATTCCTCTTACCCGGATGCCGTGACGCTGTACCGCAAACTGCTCTCCGCCGAGCCTGACAACTCGGTCGTAATAGCTTCCGTGGGATTCTCAACCAATCTCGCTCGTCTTCTGGAAACTCCTGCCGACGAGTTCTCGACCTTGACGGGAAGGGAGCTGGTCGCGGCGAAGGTCAAGATGCTGGTCACGATGGCCGGCTGTTTTGACAATCCGGATCATTACGAATACAATGTAGTCAAGGACATACCGGCGGCAAAGGTGGTTCTGGAGCAGTGGCCGACACCAGTGGTAGCCTCTCCCTGGGAACTGGGCGTCAAGGTGGAGTATCCCGCTTCAAGCATCGAGAATGATTTCGGATGGGCCCCTCTTCATCCTGTGGTTGAGGCATATAAAGCCTATCTTCCGATGCCTTACGACCGCCCGACCTGGGACCCCACCGCCGTGCTGTATGCCGTGGAAGGGGGAGACTGGTTCACCGTTTCCCCTCCGGGACGCATCGAGGTCACCCCGGAAGGTGCCACCTTCTTTACCGAAGACCCCTCCGGTACGCGCCGCTTCCTCAGCGTGACCGACGGCCAGGCCGAAGCCATCCTCTCCCATTTCATCGACGTGATTTCTTCCCGTCCCGCCGTATTATCCAAGCAGGATTGAGGCGAGTTCCCCGGCCGTATCCACTATGGTTCCCGCTTCGAGAAGTTCGGAGCGGGGCCGGAAACCCCAGCTGACGGCGATGGAGTCTATTCCGCCGTTTCGGGCCGTTTTAATGTCCGTGGAAGAATCTCCCACAAGGGCGGCCTTCCCTTTGGGCGAACCGGTCAGGGAAAGGACTTCGGAGACTATCGCGGGGTCCGGCTTCAGC
>CAMOVV010000207.1 GCA_946627685.1 uncultured Bacteroidales bacterium | reverse complement strand
CATCCACTATCACTAAATTTGATTAAAACTTATAATCAGAAATGCGACATAGGGCAATCGATGTCAACGACGTGGTTGTGAGATTTGCAGGAGACTCCGGCGACGGCATGCAGCTGACCGGCTCTCTATTTGCCAATACTTCCGCCATTTACGGGAATGAACTTTCCACCTTCCCGGACTATCCGGCCGAGATAAGGGCTCCCCATGACACCGTTTCGGGTGTTTCGGGCTTCCAGGTGCACATAGGCAATTCAGAGGTTTCGACTCCCGGAGATTTCTGCGACCTCCTTGTGGTCATGAATCCGGCGGCCTTGATGGCCAACGCCAAATGGTGCAAGCGCAACGCCATGATTATGGCGGACTCGGACGCCTTTACCGAGGCCTCCATCAAAAGGGCCGGCTTCACTACCGACAATCCTTTCACCGAGCTCAAGGTGGACGACAGGACCCTTATAGTGGTACCCATCACCACCCTCACGGAAGAGAGCCTGAAAGAGAAGGGGATGGACATCAAGTCGGTGCACAAGTGCAAGAACATGTTCACCCTCGGGATGGCCTGCTTCATCTATGACAGGCCCCTGGACTATGCGATGAAATATCTTGAGGACAAGTTCGGAAAGAAGCACCCGGAGATGGTCGCTCCCAACCAGAAGGTCCTGCAGGACGGCTTCAACTATGCGGCCAACCTCCAGATGGTCCCGGATACCTACCATATCGCTCCCGCAAAGCTCAAGAAAGGGCATTACCGCAACATTACCGGCAACCAGGCCACGGCCTGGGGACTTATGGCAGCGGCCGAAAAGAGCGGACTCCAGCTCTTCTGCGGCTCCTATCCCATCACCCCCGCGACCGCCATCCTCGAAGAGCTCGCCATTCACAAGAGCCTCGGAGTCAAGACCATGCAGTGTGAGGACGAAATTTCCGGCATCTGCACCGCCATCGGCGCCTCTTATGCCGGAAGCCTCGCCGTGACCACCACCTCCGGCCCCGGACTTTCCCTCAAGGCCGAGGCCCTGGGACTTGCCGTCATGACTGAGCTTCCCCTCGTCGTGGTCGATGTCCAGAGGGCCGGCCCTTCCACCGGAATCCCCACCAAGACCGAGCAGACCGACCTCGCGCAGGCCCTTTACGGCCGCAACGGCGAGTGCCCGATTCCCGTCGTCGCCTCCCATTCCCCGGCCCACTGCTTCGACGCGGCCTTCAGCGCGGCGAAAATCGCCCTCGAGCACATGACCCCCGTGATCCTCCTCTCCGAAGGATTCCTCGGCAACGGCAGCGAGCCCTGGCTGATTCCTTCCATGTCGGATTATCCCGAGATAAAGCCCCCCTTCGCCACCCGCCTGCCTTCAGACGGCAAATTCAAGCCTTTCCTCAGGAACCCCGAAACCCTCGTTCCCGAATGGGCCATCCCCGGCCAGAAGGGTTTCGAACACAGGGTCGGCGGCCTGGAGAAAAACCACGACGGAGTGCTTTCCTCCGACCCCGTCAACCACGAGACCATGGTACGCGAGAGGGCTGAAAAGGTGCAGAAAATCGCTGACTTTATCCCCGTGCTCAAAGTGGACGGACCGGAGAGCGGCGAAGTCCTCGTAGTAGGCTGGGGCGGCACTTTCGGCCACATCCTCTCCGCGGTGAACGAGCTCCGTGCCGAAGGTAAAACCGTGTCCCAGGCTCATTTCGACTATATTTTCCCCGTTCCACGCAACACCGGCGAGGTACTCGGGAAATTCAGGAAGATACTTGTGTGCGAACTTAACGGCGGCCAGTTCGCCGACTACCTCCGCACCATCTTCCCCAAGGCTGATATCATAAAGTGCAACAAGGTCCAGGGCCAGCCCTTCCTCGTAAGCGAGCTCAAGGACGCCATTAACGAGGTTTTGTAATCATGGCAACACTTTCATTCAAGGATTTCAAGTCGGACCAGGAGGTCCGCTGGTGCCCCGGCTGCGGCGACCATGCAGTTCTCGCCGCCCTCCAGAGGGCCCTTCCCAAGGTGAGCCAGGCCCTTGGCTATGAGAAGGAACGCTATGTGGTGGTGTCCGGCATCGGATGCTCCTCCAGGCTTCCTTATTACATGGACACCTTCGGCTTCCACAGCATCCACGGCAGGGCCACCGCCGTCGCCACCGGCATCAAGGTGGCCAATCCATGGCTCACCGTCTGGCAGGCCTGCGGAGACGGAGATGCCCTCGCCATCGGCGGCAACCATTTCATCCATGCCATCAGGCGCAACGTCGATATAAACGTAATCCTCTTCAACAACCAGATTTACGGTCTTACGAAGGGTCAGTATTCCCCGACCTCCAAGTTCGGGGCAATCACCAAGACCTCCCCTTACGGGACTGTCGAGCCCCCGTTCAACCCCGGGAGCCTGGTGCTGGGGGCCAAGGGCACCTTCTTCGCCCGCAGCCTCGACGTCACCCTCGCCCTCACCGAGGAAATCATGACGGCGGCCGCCCTTCACGACGGTTGCTCCGTGATGGAGATGCTCACCAACTGCGTCATTTTCAACGACGGAGCCCACAAGTTCATCTCCGACCCTTCAGCGAGGGAGGACAGAACCATAGTCCTTCGCCACGGGGAGAAGATGATTTTCGGCAAGAACCGCGACAAGGGCCTGGTGCTCAACGGAATGGGTCTGAGGGTGGTGACCCTCGGCGAAGGCGGTTTCACGGAGGACGACGTCCTGGTCCATGACGCCCACAGCCGCAACGCCGGCATCCACATGATGCTTGCCGACATGAAATATCCCGACTTCCCCGTAGCCCTCGGAGTGATTAGGGACGTCAGGGAAGCCACTTACGACGACGGCGTCCGCGACCAGGTGAAAGAGGTCACGGCGAAGTCTTCGATTCATTGCATGGACGACCTGCTCCGCAGCGGGTCAACCTGGGAAATCAAATAAAAACATCATAAAACAAACGCTATCATGAAAACAAGCGAAATCATGGCCGGTCTCCAGGCGAAACATCCCGGAGAGAACGAGTACCTCCAGGCAGTGCAGGAAGTGCTCGAAAGCATAGAAGAAGTTTACAATCAGCATCCTGAGTTCGAGAAGGCCAGGATAGTGGAGAGGATGGTCGAGCCCGACCGCATCTACACCTTCCGCGTGACCTGGGTGGACGACAGGGGAGAAATCCAGACCAACCTCGGCTACCGCGTGCAGTTCAACAGCGCCATCGGTCCCTACAAGGGCGGCCTGCGTTTCCACAGGGCCGTCACCCCTTCGATGCTCAAGTTCCTGGGCTTCGAGCAGACCTTCAAGAACGCCCTCACGACCCTTCCCATGGGAGGCGGCAAAGGCGGTTCCGACTTCGACCCGGTGGGCAAGAGCGACGACGAAATCATGCGTTTCTGCCAGGCCTTCATGCTTGAGCTCTGGAGATGCATAGGTCCCGACGAGGACGTGCCCGCAGGCGACGTGGGTGTCGGCGGCCGCGAAATCGGCTATCTCGACGGCATGTACCGCAAGCTGGCCCGCCAG
>CAMOVV010000206.1 GCA_946627685.1 uncultured Bacteroidales bacterium | reverse complement strand
AGGTCGTGATTGAGCTTTTTCCGGAGCCGGCCGCATCCCTGACGGAGCCTCGGTCGGCGGCTGGATCCTCAAACAAAGGGGCGGCGGCGCCTATGCCTCCTGTCGCAAGGACCAGCGAGCCTGCCAGTCCCGTCTTGATAAATTCTCTCCTGGTCTGATTCTTTTGTTTCATGGCATTCCGATTTTTTCACAATATAACGTTTTTCAGGGGATTTTTTCTCCTGGCGGGCCGAAACTACGGCCTTATTCCGGGAAATTCTCCCCAAAAAGAAAATTGAAGAATACTTTTGGACAAAAATTTATTTTCCGGCACACAGGGGCCGAGGGCAGGAAAAACCGCCCGGGAGGAAACAAATGAATAGGAAAAAACATTCTTTTTGTATCTTTGAACGATGAAATTGTTCGTGAGAATCGGATTGACCGTCATTTTGATGATGTGGGCGGCGGGAGCCTGGGCGCAGACGACCAAGGTGCGCGGACGCATAACGGACGAGGAAGGAGAGGGCATCCCCTTCGCCGGTGTCTATTTCAAAGGCACCACGGTGGGTATCACCACCGACATGGACGGGTGGTACAACCTTGAAAACAAGCACCTTTCGGACACCGTCCTGGTGGCGCAGATTCTTGGATACGACACGAAGGAGACCGTCGTACGGCCCGGGCAGTTCAGCAACGTGGATTTCGTCCTGAAACTCACCGACAACCGCCTGACCGGAGCCAGGGTGAAGGCAGACAACAAAAGGGCGAAGGCCCTGCTTGCGAATATCCAGAAAAACCGCTACCGCAACGATCCGGAAAACCATCCGGCATACACCAGCCGCATCTACAACAAGATGGAGCTGGACCTGACCCACCCGCAGGAACAGCTGGATTTCAGGAGTTTCCGCAAAAATTTCGGCTTCGTGTTCGACTACATCGACACGTCCTCCGTTTCCGGAGTCCCCTACCTCCCGGTGATGATTTCGGAGACGCTGGCGGAAAGAAGGCACAGGCGTTCCCCCGAGCTGGATTCCGAGACCATCCTGGCCAACAGGATGTCGGGAATCGACCCTGACGCCAACAACCTCCTGAGCCAGTTCACCGGCTCCATGCACTTGAAAGTCAATTTCTACCAGCCGTACATAAACGCCTTCGACGTCCTTTTCCCCTCCCCCATCATAGAGTCCGGCATGATGTTCTACAACTACTTCATCATCGACTCGACAATTGTGGACGGGCGGAAAACCCTCCTGGTGAGATACCACCCCAAAGCCCTTGTCAGCACCCCGGCCTTCGACGGTGAAATGAGAATCGACGCCGAGGACTATGCCATCAGGAGCATCCACGCCAACATGAAGAACACCACCAACGTCAACTGGCTGAAAAACCTGGTGCTGGATGCGGAATACCAAAGGATGGAAGATTCCACATGGTTCTATAAATCAGACAGTTTCTATGCCGACCTCGCGCTTTCGATGAGGGATTCGTCAAAGCTGCTCTCCTTTATCGCGAGAAGGGAGACCCAGCATCTTGACGTGGAATTTACCTGCCGCGAAGGACGGGAGGCCGCCACGGTGAAGGTGGCCCCGGACGCTTCCAGTAAGGAGGCGGAATTCTGGGCGGAAGTCAGGCCCTCCCCCCTGTCCGAAAAAGAGGAAAACGTGTATGAGATGGTTGACAGGATCAAGACGGTGCCCGTTTTCAACACCATGTATGATATCATCTACACCCTTGTGAACGGATACCTCGAAATAGGGAAAATCAGCATAGGCCCGTATAACAACCTCTACAGCCACAACAACATGGAAGGAGCCCGTCCCCAGTTCGGAATCAGGACGTCCCCATCTTTCAGCAAGAAGGACAGGCTGACGGCCTACATAGCCTACGGCATCAGGGACCATACCTTCAAGGGGGGAGGAAAATGGGAGCATCTGTGGAGCCGGGATCCGGAAAGGAAGCTCACGGTGAACGCGAAATATGACGTGTATCAGCTGGGAAGCGGCCTCAACTCCATAAGCCAGAGCAGCCTTTTCGGCACCCTCCTGGGCGGCGGCCACTCTTCACGCCTCTGCATGATGTCCGGATTTTCAGTCAATTACAGGCACGAGTTCTCCATGCGGGTGAATGCCGAAGCCGGTGTGGACCTTCGCCGCTACTATCCCGTGGAAAAAGCCTGGGTGCCCCCCGTCAACCAGGTGCCCATGTACAGGCCCGACGGCACAGCATTCGAAAACGTGGCGTCCAACGAAATGTACGTGTCCCTGCGTTTCTGCAAAAACGACGTCGTGAGCAGGGGCCTTTTCACCAAGAGTTACCTCCACTCGGACTACCCCGCCATCACCGTCACCCTTGCCGGCTCCGTCCCGGGACTGAGGAAAAACGACTACGGCTATCTTCGTCCCGAGATTTCCATGCGCTGGAGTCCAAGGGTGCCTCCCTTCGGCATATCAAGACTTTACATGAAGGCCGGAACCATCGTCGGTACCGTTCCCTATCCCTTCCTCCACCTCCACGAAGGGAACAGCACCTGGTCTTTCGACAGGACATCCTTCGCCTGCATGGACTATATGGAATTCGTTTCGGACTCCTGGTTCACGGTGTATTACAACCACTGCTTCAACGGCTTTTTCCTCGGCTACATTCCCCTCATCAGACGGCTCGGCCTGAGGGAAGAATTCTCGTTCAAGATGGCCTACGGAGCCCTTTCAGACAAGAACAACGGCGACATTACGGCGATTCCGGCCGAGAAGATGAAGGCCCCCATGGTCTTCCCCTACGGGTCCTCCGCCCTCGGAAAGGTCCCTTACGTGGAACTCGGCGCCGGCATCAGCAATATACTCAAGCTCTTCAGGGTGGACTGCTTCTGGAGGGTCACCCACCGCAACGAGCGCACCGTCGTCATTGACAGCAAGTCCGAATTCGGACAGAAGGTCCTCGGCAAACTCAAGACCTCCAATTTCGCCGTCACCGTGGGAGCGGAATTCAAATTCTAGACAATGCGGAACTTGAATGACAATACCTTAACAGTGAAATGACAAAACCTTATGACTACCTGATTGTCGGCGCCGGACTTTTCGGCTGCGTCTTCGCCCGGAGGGCGGCGGACGCCGGAAAACGTTGTCTGGTGATTGACAGACGGCCCCAGACCGGCGGAAACCTGTACTGCGAAGACGTGGGAGGCATAAGCGTTCACAAATACGGTCCCCACATTTTCCACACCGGCAACCCTGCCGTGTGGGACTTCGTAAATTCCATCGTCCCCTTCAACAATTTCATCAACTCTCCGCTCGCAAACTACAAGGGACGCATTTTCAACCTCCCCTTCAACATGAACACGTTTTTCCAGATGTGGGGATGCGCCACGGCGGAAGAGGCGGAAAAGATACTGGAAACGCAGAGGCAGGCCGTCAGGGAAGAGCTTGGAGGCCGTCCGCCGGAAAACCTCGAGCAGCAGGCCCGCCTTCTTTTCGGGGACGACATCTACAACATTCTGATAAAGGAATATACGAAGAAACA
>CAMOVV010000205.1 GCA_946627685.1 uncultured Bacteroidales bacterium | reverse complement strand
GAGGGGGTGAAGGCCTGCATCAGCAGCTGGAGGACGGTGACGAAAGTGGCTATGACCACGATATATACGGGAATGTGCACCTTGTCGGGAACGAACTTCGCTATGGCGGAGATGGCCATGTTGGAAAGTACGAGCACGAAAAGGGTGGCAAGGCCCATGCTGAGGCCGTTGATGGCCGAGGTGGTGGTGGCCAGCGTGGGGCAGAGACCGAGGAGGAGGACGTAGGTGGCGTTCTCCTTAACGATGCCCTTTGTAAATGTCTGAAGTCTATTCATTTCCTTCCTCCTTTGCCAATGTTTTAACAAAATCCACGGCCTTTTTCACCGCTTCGGTGTAGGCCCTGGAAGTGATGGTGGATGCGGTAATCGCGTCCACGTCCCCGTGGTCCTTCTTCACCGCGAGAATCTTCTCCGGGGGGAAGTTCTTCCACTGCTTCGTGAAGGAGGGGTCGGAAGTGCACTTGGCCCCGAGGCCGGGAGTCTCGGTGTGGGAAAGGACGGAGGTGTTGTAAACCGTGCCGTCGGGAAGGACTCCCACCATGAGGGTGAGGGGGCCGCCGAAGCCGGAAGTGGTTGATTTCACGGCGTATGCGCTCACCGCTTCCCCGGCGAGGTATTCATAGTATTCAAGTTCCCCGGCAACCTTCGCTTCGGAGAGCTCTCCCCCTTCGGGAAGGACGGCCTTGATGGAGTCGGAGAGGATTTTGGCGTTGGTCTTGTCGATGGGGTCCTTGGTCATCGCGTAGATGCCGCCGAGCACGGCCGAGCAGGCCAGGCAGGTGAGGGTCAGGCAAATGACCATGTTCTTGAGGTTGGATTGTGCTGCCATGTCTATGCCCTCCCGTATTTTTTGTGATGGAACCAGTTGTTAATCAGGGGAACGAAGGCGTTCATCACGAGTATCGCGAAGGACATGCCCTCGGGATATGAGCCGAAGTACCTTATCATCAGGGTGATGAATCCGATTCCGACACCGAAGAGGATGCCGCCCTTGGCGGTCATCGGGGAGGTCACGTAATCCGTTGCCATGAAGCAGGAACCGAGAATCATACCGCCGGTGAGGAGATTGAAAAGGGGGTCGGTGAACCTCGAAGGGTCGATGAGCCAGAAGATAAGGGAGACAAGGGCGACGGTACCCCAGATGGAAAGGGTGATGTGGGGTTTGATGACCTTGCGCACAAGGAGATAGACAAAGCCTGCAAGGAGGGCGAGGGCGGATATTTCACCGGCCGAACCTCCTATGTTGGCAAAGAGCATGCTCCCGTAGGAATAGCCTCCGGCCGACATGATGTCGGGGACGGAAGCGCCCTGGAGAAGGCCTTCCTTGATGGCTCCGAGGGGGGTGGCCCCGCTCACGGCGTCAACTCCGAAAAGGCCGCCGGGCAACTCCCAATGCGTGAGGTAGGTGGGGAAGGAGACCAGGAGGAAGACACGGCCCGCGATGGCGGGATTGAACACGTTCTGTCCCAGGCCTCCGAAGGTCATCTTCGTGACGCCGATTGCGAACAGGGCGCCGAGGAAGACCACCCACCAGGGCGTGGTGGAAGGGAGGTTCATCGCAAGGAGGAGTCCTGTCACGACGGCGGACATATCGCCTATGGACGAGGGCCTGCGGAGCATGTATTTCGTGATGAAATACTCGATAAATACGCAGGAAAGGACGCTGACTCCGAGCACCAGGAGCTCTTTCCAGCCGTAGAAGACGACGGAGACGAGGATGGCCGGAACCAGGGCTATCACGACATCCCTCATCAGCACCTTCGTAGAAAGGTCCGAATGTAAGTGGGGTGACGGAGAAACCAATAATTTATTCATCGTTCATTCAATGTTTTATCGTTATTTTGCAGCCTTGGCTTCTGCGGCGGCCTTCGCTGCGGCGGCCCTGGCCCTGATGATGCCCATGACCTTTTGCTTGCCGGTGCGGATAATGTCCAGCAGGGGAAGGTTGGCGGGGCAGGAATAGAGGCAGCAGCCACATTCTATGCAGTCCTGGGCGGCATTGGCCTCCAGCTCGTCAGCCATGTCAGCCTTCGTGAGGCGGAAAAGGAGGAAGGGTTCGAGGCCCATGGGGCAGGCGTCGGAGCATTTTCCGCAGCGGATGCAGTTGGACTGCGGCCTGCGGCGGGTCTGTTCTTCGGTAAGCACGAGAAGGCCGGACGTTCCCTTCACGGTGGCGGCGTCCAGGTTGGCGATGGCCTTACCCATCATGGGGCCTCCGCTGATGACTTTCGCGGCAGTCTCGGGAAGGCCTCCCGCACATTCGATGATGAAGGATATGGGGGTTCCCGTCCTCACCTCGTAGTTGTGCTGGGCGGAAAGGCAGTCTCCCGTGAGGGTCAAGGTGTTGCTCACCAGGGGCTTGTTCTTCTGGACGGCCTCATAGACGGCAAAGGCGGTGGCCACGTTCTGGACCACGGCCCCGACGTCGATGGGCAGGGCTCCGGAGGGCACCTGGCGGTGCATCACGGCGTCGATGAGCTGCTTTTCCCCGCCTTCGGGGTATTTGGTCTGCATCGGCATGACGCTGATTCCGGAGAATTTGGGAGAGGACGCGGCGAGGCTGTCCACGACCTTCTGCACGTGGGCGATGCTCTCGGGCTTGTTGTCTTCCACGGCGATGGTGGCCTTGTCCACTCCGAGCACCTGCTTTATGATGGCGGTGCCGATTACCACCTGCTCAGCCCGCTCAAGCATGTAGCGGTAGTTGCAGGTGAGGTAGGGCTCGCACTCGCAGCCGTTGATTATCAGCATCTCGCATTTCTTTCCCGGAGGAGGGGCCAGCTTCACCTGGGTGGGGAAGGTGGCTCCGCCGAGACCGACGATGCCGCCCTGGCGGATTTTGTCCATGATGGCGGAGTTGTCGTCGGGGAAGTCCTTCACCACGTCGGGGGTGAGGTCGATGCCTTCGGCCCATTCGTCGCCTTCGACGGCTATTTCTATGGTAGTCTGGTTATTGCCGGCAAGGTCCTTCCGGGGGCCGATGGATTTCACCGTGCCGCTGACCGGGGAGTGGATGAAAGCGGAGACGAAACCGCCCGGCTCTGCGACCACCTGGCCGGCCTTGACCTTGTCCCCTACGGCGACAACCGGCTTTGCCGGAGCCCCGATGTGCTGGGAAACAGACACATACGCCACGGGAGGGACCGGAAGGGTCTCTATCGGGCACTCCCTGGAAATTTTGCTGTCGCGCGGGTGGATTCCGCCGATTGAAAATGTTCTCTTGCTCATTTGCTTTCCTCCTTGTTCTCTTTGGCGGCGGCCGCGGCTGCGGCAGCAGCCTCGCGGGCCTTCTTGTTACGCTCGGCTATGCGGGCCTTCACGGCCTCCTTGTCAAGAGGCTTGGGGAACCCGACTCCGTGGATGGCGCCGGTGGGGCACACGGCCTCGCACTCGCGGCAGAGCTTGCACTTGGTGAAATCAATGTACGCCACGTTGTTCTCCACCACGATGGCGTCGTGGGTGCAGGGCTTGGCGCAGATGCCGCAGCCGATGCAGGCGG
>CAMOVV010000204.1 GCA_946627685.1 uncultured Bacteroidales bacterium | reverse complement strand
GGGAGGGCTATCCCTGACGGCAATGCGGCCGCCGCCGTCACCGCCGCCGCCTTTTTCAGAAATTCTCTTCGTTTCATATCCCTAAAGATAAACTTATTGTCCGTACCAAACAAATTTTTCTCTCCCTCCCCCAAAATCCTTATCTTCGCAAAAAACAATCGAAGCGTCCTTTCCCGGACAAAGACAATATGGTTGAAGAAATGATTTTCAGGCCGATGCGCCGGTTCAAGCAGCAGCTCCCCGAAGAAGACTGCGTCTCCATTCTCGAAAACGCCTACCGGGGCTTCCTGTCCGTCGTCGGCGACGGAGGATACCCGTACTGCGTGCCTATTAATTTTGTGTACAAAGATGGCGCGTCTCGAGGTCTTGGAATCCAACACCCCGGCCCGTCGTCTTTACAGCGCTCTCGGCTTTGAGTACCGGGGCGGCCAGCGCCTTGTTGTCGATGAAAACGGCTGGCTGGATTTCTGTTATTACGAATTTGAGTGCGGCGATTGACCGTCTGACTGCCAGATGATTTGGCTTTGCCGAGCCGTCCCTTCCGTTCGCGGCGGCGGAGGGCTATAGCGGGTACATTCCGGCTCCGGTGAAGTCAATCAGGTCTTTGGGCGCGATACGTATCTGGAGGCCGCGGACGCCGGCGCTAACGTAGATGCTGTCGTAGAGCAGGGCGCTTTCATGGATGAATGTGGGAAAGGGCTTTTTCATGCCGATGGGGGAGCAGCCGCCGCGGATGTAGCCGGTGAGGGGGAGAAGCTCCCGCACATGTATCATCTCGCAGCTCTTGTTGCCGGAAATTTTCGCCGCCACCTTCAGGTCCACTTCAAGCGAGCCCGGCATGACGCAGACAAAAAGGCCGTTCCGGTCTCCCCTCAGCACCAGGGTCTTGAAGACGGTGTCCAAGTCTTCGCCTAGCTGCTGGGCCACATGCGATGCCTCGAGATGCTCTTCGTCCACCTCGTAGGGAACGAGGGAATACGGAATCTTGGCGGCATCGAGCAGCCTGGCGGCATTCGTTTTCTGAATCATAAATGCAAAAATACGAAAAAACGCGGCCCGCCGGCTCAGACACGGGAAAAATATGTATACCCGGTTCGCCAATCCCTTGTATGTACGCACACCGAATTACGCGAAAAACGGCAAAAACGTGTAATTCAAATGTCAGGCAGCATTTTGATTACACGAAAAACGGCAAAAACGTGTAATTCAAATGCCAGGCTGCATTTTGATTACGCGAAAAACGGCAAAAACGTGTAACAGGGTCAGGTTCACCCGCCGGAGATTCTTCGCTTCGCCCTTCGACAGGCTCAGGGCAGGCTTAAAGATTCTTCGCTTCGCTCAGAATGACCGGAATGGTCAATCAGACCCAGGGTAAGGCTGATTTGGATATTGGAACCTGCGGTACTCGACGCCTATGAGTTTGCTATGGAGGTGGAGATTATGCGGATAATCTCGTAGGCGGCAAAGGAGAACAGCACCTGGGAAATGGTCTCTTCGAGGCGGTTGAAGAAGTAGCCGAAGGCGCTGTCAAACCGCTCTACGGCGCTGTTGTTCCAGAGGAAGGCGCAGCTGGTCACTTCATCGAAATTCGCCACGGCGAAAATCGCGACGGCAAGGCCGAGGACCAGGCTGGCAATCGGGGCTCCCACAAGGCTGAAGCCGGAAGGCTCGATTTCCACCCATGCGGAGGCCTTGAAAATGGCGAAATAGTACAGCCCCACCGTTATCAGGAGGACGACGATGCCGATGCCGCCGTTCTCTGCTCCGACCCGGCTCCATACGACGGAAAGGAACAGGTAGGGAATGAGTAACAGCAGCGCCGTGACCAAACCTTCACCGCTCCGGGAAAAGAAGGCGATGAGGACAATCGTAGTAATGATGCGGATAACAGTCCCGATGTTGGCCACCAGCCAGGATAGAAGTGTTCTCATATTATGTCATTAATGACGTTATGGCCTTGTCCTGTTCATCCTGACTTCCACCCACTCGTCTTTCACGCTCACCTTCCTCTTCACGTTTATGACGGCCGAGGAGCCGGAAACACTTTTCTTTCGGACTATTATCTTGCTGTCAATCAGGCGTCTTGCGGAGATGTCCCGGCCCTTCTCGTTTTTTGCGGAAGGGGAGCCTTCGGCATATTTCGCCGTGCTTTTGTCAAACTTTATCACAAACTTCCCCGGCTTCTCCTTCCACTCCCCGGTGACCTTGGCCGTGATGTAACCTTCGCCACCGTAAACCGTTCGGCTGGCCTGCACAAGTCCGTCCCTGCTTACGAAAACAGTATCGACGGAACTGTCTGCGAAATTGAGAATCGGAGGCGTTTTCCCCGTCAGGGTGCCGTCGAAAACGGGGGTGTTCGCCTTATGGACCATGATTCCCAGGAATACGCCGCCGGCAATCAGAAGGGCCGCGATTATAAGCGAGGGAAGGAACCAGGACGGCTCCGGACGGGAGAGTTTGCTCCTCTCAATCCGATAGATTACATCGTCAACGCTTTCCTGCGGGGTGTTGTTTTCCGTTTCCATCATATCAGTTTCATCATCATTGTTGACAGTCTGTCAAGGTAATTTTCTGAAGTTTCGAGCATTCGCATCTTCATGTTGATTTCTGTCTCCGTCTCGGCGTTCATCGTGAGGACGTGGTCGAGAATTTTGCTGATTTGCTCGTTTACAAAGTTCAGCTGCTTTTCCACGACGGGTATGCTCGTCTTGTATTTTTCCAGGTCGTGCTCCATCCTGGTCAGGAAGACATTGAACTGGATATCCATAGTATGCATCTGGGCGTCAATCTGTTTCCAGGTTGTAATGCTGTTGCACACGTGTGTCGTTATGTCTTTTATCGTGTCTATGGGGTCTGCGCCGGGGCCCTGGGGAACGAGGTCTCCGTCTCCGGTGTATTCCGTAAGGCCGCCCTCATCGTCGTATTCTGCGGGCAGGATGTTCTCTTCGTCAAGCATTATTTTCAGATTTTAATGGTTTTGAATTTATTGCGTGCGGCGGCTTCTTGTTCCCTTATGGCTCTGACCATCTTTTCATATTCGTAGGAATACTCGCTGTAGGCCTTGTCGTAGGGGAGTTCGATTTCGGGAAGGTCCATGTCCAGGTCTTCGCCGAGGAACATGGAGAAGGAGAAGAAGACGACCGCGGCGGCTATGACCGTCCCGACCACCCTCATGAAGGTCCCCGGGAAGATGCTGAAGGTCGCGAAAGCTATCAGGAAGGCGAGGGTAATCGGTATGGAAATGCAGATGATGTCCTTGAAACCGAAGGATTCAGGCCAATGCGGAGGGTTGAAGTTCTTGGAAAGGTTCTCCTTGCAGTCCTTGAAATAGGGATTGGAGGCGTAGAGCTCGCCCGCCGGGTGGTTTTCTTTGTCCAGGGTCTCGTAATCCGCTTTGAGAAGGGCCGTGTCGCAGTTGTCGAGAATGTTGAAGTTGATGCCGACGTAGTTGCTAAGAAGGGCAGGTTCCGTGAAGAGGAAGGCAACGGCTACGGGGTAGCGGTGGGTGGTGTTGTCCAGCCAGGTCTCTACGAAACCGCTCCATTTCTGCCCG
>CAMOVV010000203.1 GCA_946627685.1 uncultured Bacteroidales bacterium | reverse complement strand
CTTTTCAGGACAGGAGAGAATCCCTACAAGGAAATGTTCAGGGAGGAAAACGACTTCAATGTGGAGATTATCGCAGCCATCAGCTGTGACCCCTCGTCGACAGGAAACAACAAAGAAGGCGGAATGAATCCTTTCTTCATGCTGTCCACCCCCAACAACTGTGCAAAGAAGGATGACCTGGGAAATCCTACTCCTTTTGCAGTCACTGGACCTGGCTGGGGAATGGTGTTCAACATTTCTCCGAAGTTTTACGATACCTTCGAGACAGGAGACCTCAGGAAAGAGAGTATCATAACCCGATATTACACGGTCGGCGGGGAATGGTGGGGGCCGAACGAGATAGGTAAAAAGGGTGAATGGGACGGATATATTCCATATAAATATCCCGCAGAAACCGCCACGGCCCCTTGCATGGGCAACGACTTCCCTCTGGCAAGGTGGGCGGATGTGTTGCTGATGTATGCTGAAGCCGATGTCAGGGTGAGTGGTTCGGCTCCGTCGAACGACGCCATTGACGCAGTCAATCTGGTCCGCCAAAGGGCGGGTCTCGGACCTCTCGCGGCAAAATATACAGACACTGCGGACCATTTCCTGGACGCCCTGCTTACAGAGCGCGGACATGAATTTTGGTATGAGGGGCTTCGTAAGATAGACCTCATACGGTTCAATCAATATGCCCAGCGCTGCCGCCGATACAAGCAGAGGATCCCTTCGCACCAGTATCTCCCAATCCCCAATTATGCTGTCGAAGAAGCTGAAAATGCCGGAGTAGTGTTGGAACAGACCTATTTCAGGGACGGTTGGGAAGAAGACCTTGATAAAGCCAGATCGATTAAATAGCCATGAAGAAAATTATAGCATATATGGCCATTATGGCCTGTCTTGCCCTTTCCGCCTCGTGCCAAAAGGAAGTGGACAAGACTATTACGTGGCCCCAATGGGCGTCACGTCCGATAATTGAGAACCTTGGTCTGACAAGCACCGACGGGAAGAAAAGCATCACTGCTGGAGAACAGGTAAGACTGCAGGCCGACTTGTCGGACGAATTCAACAATCTCAAGAGTTGGACGGTTTCCGTCAGATACGGAAGCGCTCTTGTCGTGTCGCTGGAAGGCAGCGTCTCCGGAGATAGCGGCAAGATAGACGAAACCTTTGTCCTGCCCTTCGCAGCCGATGTCCCGGAGGGGGGATTCTATCCTGAAGTTACGGTGGTTGTCTACAATGTAGCCAACGGCATGTCTTCCAAGCGTGTGGAAAATGACAAGAATGTCACTGTCAACCGTCCTGCCACACCTGAAAAACTATATGTGGTGGACAACCTCGGTAATATCTACGACATGGTGAAAGACGCTGGTGACTATGCATTCAGGACGACCGATGGAATAGACCTCACATCACTCGGGGACTCTTTCCACATAGCAGAAAAAGTCAGCTCCAATGCCCCGGATTTCTCAGGATTGGTCTGGGGAATGAAAGACGGTGCCCTCTCCATAGTATCTGATAATTCTCCTATCGAGACTCCGGATACCGGGGAATATGGATTCAAACAACTTGGGTTCAACGTATATTCTTTCAAATTCAACAATCTGGTTAATTTCAGCGTCACCATCAAAAAGTCGGAAATGGAAGAGGATGAACAGAACGGCGTAGGTTTCCTGGCGATGAACAGCGTGCAGCTGATCCATGACTGCGAAGTGGTGTTTGATGGTTTTGGAGACCTGAAATCGATGCTTCAGCCCGACAGGTTCGAGGTGCTAACTCCCACAACGGCAAAGTTCACCGGCCACTCAGTCTTGTGGAATCTATACTATTTCCCCGAAGACAACTGGTTTATCGCCAATTACAGGTCATTCAACGCGCCAGACCAGGTCTGGGTGACCGGAGAATTCGCCTGCTTCCCGTTGGGAAATGATAACACCGCACACGAATTCCTTTATCTCGCAGGCGACGGCAAGGTTCGCTATGCTTCGCTTTCTGCCATCAAAGAGGCGAAAGACACCTTCCATATCCTGGTCTATTGTAAGGAAGGATTCTATATTGAGCTTTACCGCTGGGTGAAATGGAGCACCAGGATAGCTCTCAATTCACTGACCCCCGAGTATGCGGAAATAATGTCTAACGGTATGATTATTAAGCAGGGCAGCGACTTCAAGCCGGGCGTCTACTACATATGGATACATTTAACCGAACCGGGGGACGAGTTCGGTGACGGAGCTTTCGCCGACGTTTCAATGACCCCTTACACATTATGAGATATCCTTTCTTAACCACTATGGCTGCATTGGCAGCCTTGATGTCCGGATGCAAGGCGAACATCCCGGACCCTGCACCTTCAGGTGAGCCTTCGCAGGAACCGTCGGAAGACGCCTCTGTGGATCCTTTCGAAGAGCCCACGGCGAAGGGACATTTTACCATTATTTCCTGGTCGGATATAGTCGATGTGAACGCTGCCGACTGGAAATACAAACTTCTCGTCGAAGGCGGCTTCAATACTTACCTCGGATGGTACGGCACCTATGCGGAGGTGGAAAAGTCCCTCACGGAGGCCGACAAGGCTGGATTGAAGCTTATCATCTCGTCACCCGAACTGGAAAGTGACACGGAGGCCACCATTAAACTGATGCGTAAACACGAATCCCTCTCTGGATATCACATCAAGGATGAGCCCGAAGTGAACGACTTCTCCTACCTGGCAAAAAGGCTCAATGATATTGCCAAGTACGACACGGAGCATCCTTGCTATATCAACATTTATCCCAACTGGGCCTGGGGCGGTGAAGTGACCTATCGCAGAAGGGTTGACATGTTCCTGGACAGGGTGCCGGTGAAATATCTCTCGTTCGACAATTATCCTATCAGGACCATAGGAGGAAAGCGGACAGTGAGGAAAGACTGGTACCACAATCTGGAGGACATCCGTGATGCGGCCAAGGCGAAAGGAATTCCCTTCTGGGCCTTCGCGCTTGCGCTTGCCCACAGCATTCCAGATGCAACATATGACATCCCCACCATAGGCGATCTGAGGCTCCAGCAATTCTCGAACCTTGTTTATGGAGCTTCCGGATTCCAGTATTTCACAACCTGGGGCATAATCCATGATGACGGGCCCACCAATGTCTACTACGATGTAAAAAGGATGAACGCGGAACTTATAGGGCTTGAACCCGTATTCTACGGGGCCGATATAAAAGAGGTGTGGCACACCGGAGAGACCGTTCCCACCGGGACCAAATCCCTTGGAGAACTTCCGGAAGGAATAGCATCCCTCGCAACCCCCGACGGAGAAGCCGTGGTCTCTTATCTCACCAACGACGGACGCCAATACATTGCAATAGTCAACAAAGACTGCACAGGGGGAATGGACCTGGAAATATCCTTCAAGGAAGGGGTAACGGCCAGGAAGGTCACGAAAGAAAGCAAGTTTGAAGAATTCGAGCCCGGCAAGATAAGGCTTGCAGCCGGAGATATAGCTATATATACCTGGAAATGAAAAAGATATTACTATTCGTAGCCATCATGATGATGGCCGGCTGTACAGCGGCGCCCACAGGTTCCATACCCATATATTCATGGGCAGGCATACGTATCGAATCCGCTGACAAAT
>CAMOVV010000202.1 GCA_946627685.1 uncultured Bacteroidales bacterium | reverse complement strand
CCCTGACGACAGCTACCTCGCGAAGAGGGATTCCACTCTAAGGGCCAATGTCCTGGAAGAGAGTCATTTCCAGATTACCGGAGCCCAGCGCAGGGACCTCCCCATCGAAGGCCTCCACTTCTTCGTCCCGGCAAAGGGAGTGGTGTCGGAAAAATTCGACGCATCCTCCCGGCCCTGGATTGACGTCTCCGTCCCCGAAGGAGCCATGGTGATGTCGGTCCTTGACGGCACCGTCATCTTCTCCGCAAGGGATGACAAAGACGGCTATATCCTTCAGATTCAGCACGACAACGACATCATATCAATATACCGGAACGTCCGCGGCCTGCTGCGGAAAGCCGGAGACAAGGTCCTTGCGGGAACGCCCGTGGCCATAGCCGGCACCGTCCCCTCGGAGCATGGCTCGGGCACTCTCAGGCTGGAACTCTGGTACAAGGGCGAGGCCGTGGATCCTGCCAAATACATCAATTTCTAATGGAAAAAAGACGGATAGCCATCCTCGGATCCACGGGATCCATCGGGAAACAGACTCTGGATGTGGTCAGACAGCATCCGGACAGGTTTGAAGTGGACCTGCTGACGGCCAACAACAGCTGGGAAACCCTCGCAATGCAGGCCCGGGAATTCGACGCCAACAACGCCGTCATCTGCAATGAAGAAAAATACAGGGACCTCTCCGAGGCCCTCGGCGACACGGACACCAAGGTCTTCTGCGGCATCGACTCGGTATGCAGCCTCGCGGCGAGCTCCCAGGTGGACATCGTGGTGGCTTCAATGGTGGGCTTCAGCGGCCTTCTCCCCACAATCTCCGCAATAAAGGCAGGGAAAATCATAGCCCTCGCCAACAAAGAGACCCTGGTGGCCGCCGGAGCTATTGTAATGGACCTCGCGAAGAAGCACAACGCCCCCATCCTCCCCGTCGATTCCGAGCACAGCGCCATCTTCCAGTGCCTCCTCGCCTCCCAGGGCAACGCCATCGAGAAAATCCACCTCACCGCTTCCGGCGGTCCTTTCCGGGACTGGCCACGGGAAAAGATAGCGGCCGCAGGCAAAGACCAGGCCCTAAGGCACCCCAAATGGAGCATGGGAGCGAAAATAACCATCGACTCCGCGACCATGATGAACAAGGGCTTCGAGGTCATAGAGGCGAAATGGCTCTTCGGCATCAGCCCGGAAAGAATAAACGTGGTGGTCCATCCCGAATCCATCATCCACTCGATGATAGAATTCAGCGACGGCGCCGTCCTCGCCCAGATGGGTCATCCCGACATGAGGGAACCCATCCAGTTCGCCCTCTCCTTCCCCGAAAGGCTCCCCCTGAACAACCGCAAGCCGGACTTCGCCCAAATCGGCTCCCTCTCCTTCCAGAGTCCCGACACCAGCCGTTTCCCCGCCCTCGCCCTCGCCTACAAGGCCATCGCCAGGGGAGGAAACATCCCCTGCGCCATGAACGCGGCCAACGAAGCCGCCGTCGCAGCCTACCTGAAGGACGAGATTTCCTTCTATGACATCAGCGACATTGTCGAAAGGTGCATCGAAGAAGAAAGTTTCACCGCCGAGCCCGACCTCGACTGCATCCTGGACACCAACGAAAGGGCCTTCGAGCGGGCCCGCGACCTTATCCAACGCATAAAGCGCTGACGCATGGACGTTTTGATGAAGACTCTCCAGGTCATCCTGGCCCTCTCCACCCTCATAATCATCCACGAGGCGGGGCATTTCACCTTTGCCCGCATCTTCGGAATCAGGGTTGACAAATTCTTCCTGTTTTTCGATGCGGGAGGCTTCAAGCTCCTCAGCACCAAGGAAGGATGGTTCTCCCGCCTGTTTCCCTCCCTGAAAGACAGGCAGACGGAGTACGGCATCGGCTGGCTCCCCCTGGGCGGCTACTGCAAAATTGCCGGGATGATTGACGAATCCATGGACCTCGAGCACCTCTCCCACGAGCCCGAGAGCTGGGAATTCCGCTCCAAAAAGCCCTGGCAGAGGCTCCTTGTCATGGTCGGAGGCGTCCTCTACAATTTCATCTTCGCCATCATAGCCTATATCTTCATAATGGGCCTCTGGGGACAGTCCTACCTCAGCAACCGCGAGGCGCGCATCTACGTCAACGACCTTGCCTACGAGATGGGTTTCCGAAGCGGAGACCGCATCCTCAGCATGGACGACTACGTCCCCGAGAACTTCGGCATGCTCCAGGCCGACCTTGCAAGACGCTCGGTGAGCGAGGTGACCGTCCTTCGCGGGACCGATACCCTCGACATCTACATCGACCACAGCATGATAGGCCAGGTGCTGAACTCCCCCGGAATGTTCGACATCGCGGTTCCCTTCGTCGTGGACTCCATCCCTCCCGGACCCAACGCATCCTGCGGCCTCATGAAGGGAGACAGGGTGGTGTCCATAGCCGGAGAACGGGCGGAATGGTTCCAGGACGCCCGCAAGCTCCTTTCCGCCCATGCCGGAGAGAGGGTTCCCGCGGGAATCGTACGCGGCGGCGACAGCCTCTCCGTCACTTTCCAGGTGGATTCGGCCGGACTGATAGGGGTCATGCTTCCTCCCCTGAAAGGCATTGTCACGAAGGAATACAGCGCCGTGGAAGCCATCCCGGCAGGAATCAGATACACCTTTGAGACAATCGGGGGCTATCTTCACGACCTCAGGCTCGTGGCCTCCCCCAAGACAGAGGCCTACAAGAGCGTAGGCAGCTTCATCGCGATAGGCCAGGTCTTCCCTTCCACCTGGGACTGGTTCCGTTTCATCAACCTCCTGGCCCTGCTCAGCGTGATGCTCGGAGTGATGAACCTCCTGCCGATTCCCGGCCTGGACGGAGGGCACATCATCTTCACCCTCTACGAGATGCTGACGGGACGGAAACCCTCGGACCGTTTCCTGGAAGCGGCGCAGATCGTGGGACTTATCCTGCTCGTCGGCCTCATGGTCCTGGCCTTCGGCAACGATATAGGACGGCTTCTCGGGGGCGGATTTTGATTATAGGACAATTATTGATATTTTAGCCGAAAAGAGATAAGATGAAAAGGTTTTTCACATATTTGATTCTGGCCGCCGCCGCCCTCGCAGCCCTGTCCTGCAAGTCTTCCGACCGGAAGGTCCTTCTTCCCAACGTCAGCGGAAAGGCCGGCGAAGTGCTGGTCATAATGGACAAGGACAACTGGGAGGGGATCCCGGGCAACGCCGCCCGCGAACTCCTCACCCGTGACTGCCCCGGGCTTCCCAACAAAGAGCCCATGTACACCCTCGTGAACGTGGCCCCCACAGCTTTCGGGGACCTCTTCAAGATTCACAGGAACATTGTCTTCTTCAATATCGACCCCCAGGGCCGCGAGGAAGGCATCGTGTACAGGAACGACGTATGGGCCAAGCCGCAGTGCCTGATCCAGGTCAACGCCGCCACCCCCGAAAACGCGGTGGACCTCCTCCAGAAGAACGGTGAAACCGTTATCGCCAGCCTCGAACAGGCCGAGAGGAACAGGGTCATAGCCAACACCCTCCTGTATGAGAACCGCCCCCTCGCCCCCGTGGTGAGCGAAATGGTGGGGGGAAAGATTCACTTCCCCAACGGCTACCGCCTGAAAATGAAGACCGACGAC
>CAMOVV010000201.1 GCA_946627685.1 uncultured Bacteroidales bacterium | reverse complement strand
GTAGGCGAAGAGGAAATTCACCTTGCGGAAGTAGGCATCATACTGGAGGTAGTAGTCCTTGACCTCTTCGTCAATCATCTTCTCCAGTTCCGGGAAATCCAGGATTTGGTTGGTGTAGGGATACATTTTCCACTCATAATTCTTGGCTATGAGAGGCCGGAGTTGCTCCACAAAGGCGAAATATCGCTCATTGTAGATGTTTCTCCAGTAATCGTTGGTTTGGGAATTGTCCCAAGCCTCGCGAAGGGGTTTAAGGAGTTTGTCCACCTTGGCACGGAGGCTGTCAGATGCGGCCTTATCGGCTTCATCGCAGAAGTTGTTGAAATCCTCGGAGTTTGAGGGGTCACCATGAAAATGTACGGTGGTTCTCTTAAAGTAAATATCGAGTCCCATGTACCTAATTGAGTTTAAATGATTTATGTTTCTGTTGTTGTTTTGTTCTGTACTATTATATGCAAATAGCGTGCCAAACTAGAGCCAAGCGAAGCGAACGTAGTTTGAATCCTCAGGCGTTTCTTCTAGGAAACCTTCAAGCACCCTGACAATCTCTTCCTTAGGCCAGCCGTCGTTGAGAGTATGTCGCCCAATAATGTCGTCCAGTTCTTCCTGAGACAATTCCTTGACTTCATTCAACATACTGGCGAATTCATCCTTGTCGACCTCCCAGATGTCGTCTGTATTGCTTCCACCGTATCCGTCGTCACCTACATAGTAATCGTTGCAGAATTCGTAGATGAGGCCGGCAAGCACATCAGAACCATAGTTGAAGCCCTGAGTGTCGCCGTATTCAATCTCGTACTTTTTGATAACTGTTGCTCTAAGTCCCATAATTTATTGTTTTTATTGGTTATACTACTATAATAGCAAATTCTGTGCCAAACTCTCAAAAAGGTCCTCAAGAGAGTACTTATTATGTTTATCCCTCTACTTTTTTTATTGAAAGTATGTTTGAAATACAAATTTCGTCCTTTTTAAGGGACTTCGTGCCGTCCTTCTTCACTTGGTAGAGCTCCAGCCGGATATAATTCTCCCTTTCGTGGTCAGACTCTATGAAGAAGCGTTTCAAAAAGAAGTGCCCCATAAAGCCGACCTTCGTCTTCGTTGCGTTAGCATACCTCCAGTCATAGCCACTATACTCAACCTCCACCTTGTCCCCAAACTCAATGCCCGGATACTTTGCCTTGACTTTGGCGATTGTACTGGCGGTTATTAATTGGTTGATTTCCGCCTTGCGCTTTTTAAGGTCAGTAATTTTGTCATCTACCGACCTCAGCTGCTCGTAGGCCTCATTCAGTTCGTTCTCGTTAAGAATATGCTCCTGTTCCATAATATGTTGATTTTTAATGTTAATATTATATATAAGAAGTGTGCCAAACTACGAATTGCAGTATCCGTTTTTCAGCAGTTTTCCCTTCCGGTCAAAGATGCGGAAGTAAACCCCTCCGAGAAACTCCTTACCGTACTTGTAAGCCTGGTTCACTGAAGGAAAGGATACTGGAGTGAAGCAGTATCCTATCCAGTTATTTACGATGATGGTGCAGGGAATTGGTTTCATAACTATGCCTCCTCATTTTTGAAACGAAGCCCGGTCATATCCGTAACCATTTGAAGCCCAAGTGGTTCCTGGCTATGGTCAAGCCACTGATAGTAGATGTGGTCATAGGAACAGCCCATCAGAGTAGCGAGGGCGTCAAAAATCCTCTCCCTTACAATGCTATCGCTCACGCCGAGAAAAGCATAGAAGTTGAAGCCGACCTGGAGACACTCAAAGGCGTCCTGGAAGGTTGCATTACGGTTGATGTCCTTAAGACCTTCCTTGTCAGTAGGAAAAGCCTCGGCATAAAAATCATACAACAAGGTCTGTCCGTTGTATTTCTCTCTGATATTGTCTACTTTGCACATAATTGAATGGATTATTGGTTACGGTATAGTATATTGCAAATCCCGTGCCAGACTATTCTTTAAGAACATTCTTTTTACCGAACTTGATGGGCTCGAGCTTGGCGATATCTTCCGAATACCAGATGCCCGTCCACTTATTTCCACAATATGCCTTATGATTGGCAATAATGGTGTTCATTTGTACAACCTGCTCCGTCAGGGCCTGCATATTACCGTAATCCTGCCCGTCGTAACTTTCTACCATGGCACTAATTGCTTCATACTCGTTCACTCGGGCCTCAAAATGCCGGTCAATGTTGATGAGGGTGCAGAGTGCTATAATAAGCCCGGTGAGGCCAAGTGCACCGATGAGAGCGAAAATGAAAGTAAGTCCGTCCTGCCAGGTGTACTCGTCAAGCAGAATGGCAGCAGTAATACCGACCACTGCAGCAATAAAAAGAACAATAAGTAAAAGCATAATTCGTTGTTTTTTAATTGTTTATAAAAATTGTTTTAGTTTTCTTCTTCCTCAAAGGAGATGCGTATCATTTCGCGCTGGCGGTCATACCACGCATAGGAAACCGGGATAACCTCTCCGTCCGGCATTTCAACCATAACGCCGATGTTGTTATTGTCCGACGAGCCTTTTTCAACTGACTCGATAAGGGCTCGAGTGAAGAACATTGCAATATCGCATGCCGAGTTACCGTGGACATCTATGTTTTTTTCGGCATAGTCAACCACCTTGTAGATGTCAATGTAGAAGCCATGTCCCAGCTGGTTCCTCCTCAACATTACAGTGTTGCCCCTTTGAAAACGGACTGCATACTTTCCGTCGTTGGTAAAGAGGAAGTTTGCATCATTGACAATATCTTCCATGCCGTAGAAACTATCCTCGTCCCAAGAGTCAATCTTCTTGGCCTGAATGTCGCCGTTAAGATACGCCCTGACGATGATATTGGCTTCGTCCCCTTTGAGTGTTGAGTTGGGGAAATACCTCAAAATATATTCCGCATTGTTGATGGTTGCGATTGGTCTATACTGTGTCATAGTTCTTTGTTTTATTTACTAATATGCAAATCTCGTGCCAAAAAGGTACACAAAAGAGTACCTATTACAGTGCATAGAGATACGGCAGGCGCTTGAAGTCATGCTCCTTGTATTCAGCGTACTGCTTGGCGATGCCCTTCTTAGATAATGCCTTAATAGTGAAAGAGTTGCAGCCGTCGTGATGATAGCAATCTACTGTTATCACGCCGTCATTATACTCCACAAAGACATCGCGACTGTCAGAGCCGGCAATGCACCGATGGATAGCGTCAGCCACACTCTCGTATCTTTCCGGCTTAATCTCCGGACGCCCCCACCACAGGCCCAGCGTACCCGTAACTACCACAGGGATATTGTATTCCCTACAGGTTTTAATATTGTCCATATCCGCCTCGTAGTTGACCCGTGTTTCCTCCGCACACCAATCCCGGAAGCCCTCCTCAAAATAGTCGCCAACTCCGGCCTCAATGCCATTATCCTCACAGAAGACGATATAGTCCTCCTCGTCAAAGGCATCAAAGTCTATTTCCGTTGAGAGGATAGTGAACTTACCGTGCTTGTAGTCTGTCTTTTTCATGTTGCTGTCTATATTGGTTATACTATGATATAAACAAATACCATGCCAAAAAGGTACTCAAGTGTGTACCGGTTACCCTGTTATTTCTTATATTCAGAAGGATACATATTGTTCAT
>CAMOVV010000200.1 GCA_946627685.1 uncultured Bacteroidales bacterium | reverse complement strand
GATAGTACACCATCGGCTTGTCGTAGATGGGCAACAACTGTTTGCTCACCCCTTTTGTAATCGGATAAAGCCTCGTGCCGGACCCGCCGGCAAGTACAATTCCTTTCATAATCAGTCTCTTTCAAAAATATCTCTCGTATAGACCTTGTCCCTTACGTCGTCGAGGCTGGGGTCATACCGGTTTGCGATGATGGCGTCGGTGCGGGCCTTGAAGAGGGCCAGGTCGTTGACCACCAGGGAGCCGAAGAAGGTTGTGCCGTCGGGGAGGGACGGTTCGTAAATGATGACCTTCGCTCCTTTGGCCTTGATTCTCTTCATGATGCCCTGGATGGCGCTCTGACGAAAGTTGTCGGAGTTGGATTTCATGGTGAGGCGGTACACCCCGACCGTGACCTCTCTCTCCTTAACGGCATCGTAAGGGCTTGATGCAGTGTAGTATCCGGCTTTGTCCAGTACGCGGTCAGCGATGTAATCCTTGCGGGTGCGGTTGGAATCCACGATGGCCTTTATGAGGTTCTCGGGAACGTCGTTGAAGTTGGCCAGCAGCTGTTTGGTGTCTTTCGGGAGGCAGTAGCCGCCATATCCGAAGGAGGGGTTGTTGTAGTGGGTGCCGATGCGGGGGTCGAGGCCTACGCCTTCGATAATCGCCCGTGTGTCAAGCCCTTTCATCTCGGCGTAGGTGTCGAGTTCGTTGAAGAAGGACACGCGCAGGGCGAGGTAGGTGTTGGCAAACAGTTTCACCGCCTCGGCCTCGGTGCTTCCCATGAAAAGGACGGGAACGTCTTCTTTGAGGGCGCCTTCGGCAATGAGCCGGGCAAAAGTGTGGGCGGCATCCGCAAGAGATTCTTCGCTTCGCTCAGAATGACAGTCGTCGAAGCCCACGATTATTCGGGAGGGATAGAGGTTGTCATAAAGGGCCTTGCTCTCGCGGAGGAACTCGGGGGCGAAGATAATCCGGGGCACCACCACGCGGAAACCGCCGTCCTGAAGCCTTTCGCGGTAGCTGAATTTTTCGCGGACCTTCTTGGTGTATCCCACAGGCACCGTGGACTTTATCACCATCACCGCATCTGGATTCACCTCGAGGACCAGCTCTATGACCTCCTCCACATGGGAGGTGTCGAAGAAGTTCTTTTTGGGGTCGTAGTTGGTCGGAGCTGCAATAACCACGAAATCCGCGTCTTTATAGGCCCCGCGCCCGTCAAGGGTCGCCCTGAGGTTCAACTCCTTCTCCGCCAGATACTTCTCGATATACTCATCCTGTATCGGCGAAATTTTCCTGTTTATTTTCTCCACCTTCTCCGGGATTACGTCCACCGCCGCCACCTCATGCCGCTGCGCCAGCAGCACAGCTATGCTCATTCCCACGTATCCCGTTCCAGCAACTGCAATTTTCATTTAATTACTATTTTACGTTTTTCAGTACTATCCTTTATCTTTCCTCACCCTTCGGAGACTTCAACACAGTAGCAAGCATATACAAACCTTTCTCAGTAAATAACTTGAGATTATATCAGGTCTTCAGCTTCCCCATCTTCTCCAGGCATCTTTTCAGCGAGTCGGTCCAATGCGGCACGGCAAGTCCGAATGTCTGTTTTATCCTGGTCTTGTCGAGGACTGAATATGAGGGGCGGCGGACCTTCGAGGGAAATTCTCCGCTATGGCAGGGAAGGACCTCGCAGGAGGTGTTGCCGGAATACTCAGCAATCATCTTGGCAAAGTCGTACCAAGAGCAGACACCTTCGCCGGTATAATTCAGAACGCAGCCAGCCGGAGTGGCAGGGGTATCCGACTCGCCTTTTCCAGCGATGTCGGAACCTCTGCCCGACGGCAACATTCCGATAATCTGAAGGATCGCTCCGGCGAGGTCGGCGGCGTAAGTAGGAGTGCCGGCCTGGTCGCAAACCACTTTCACAAAAGGCCTCGAAGCCATCAGTCCCAGCATCGTCTTTACGAAATTCTTCCCGAAAGAGCTATAAAGCCACGCCGTGCGTACAATCAGATACCTGCACCCGGACGAGACGACGGCCTGTTCCCCGAGAAGTTTGGTCCTGCCGTAAACATTCAGCGGAGAAGGGGGAAAATCCTCCCCTATCGGAGTGTTCACCATATCCCCGCCGAAAACGTAATCAGTGGAAATGTGCACCATCAGCCCCCCGGCCTCTTTCATCGCACCGGCAAGGATTCCCGGCGCCACGGCATTCAGCGACTTCGCCGCATCGGCATCATCCTCAGCGCCTTCCACATTCGTATATGCCGCACAGTTGATAACGGCCCCGATTTTTTCCCTGATGACAAACTCCCTCACGGCCGAAGGGTTTGTGACGTCCAAAGGGAGAATCCCCTCCCCGCGGACGATGTCGGAAAAGACAAACCTGTCCTCCCTGCCCCTTGCCGCAAGCCTGAGTTCACTGCCGAGCTGTCCCCCGGCCCCTGTCACCAAAATATTCAAAACGAATAATAATCAACGTTATAGTCAAAAAGTTCCGCAGCATCCTTCAGCCTCGGAGCCATCTTGTCCTTGGCGGAAAGAAGTATCTTCTCCTGCGGCACCGTCCAGTCGATTCCAAGGTCGGGGTCGTCCCAGGCGACTGAACCCTCCGCAGAAGGAACATAGTAGTTGTCGCATTTATACTGGAACACGGCCTTCTCGCTGAGAACGGCGAATCCATGCGCAAACCCCCTCGGAATGAACATCTGGCGGTTGTTCTCTCCCGAGAGCTCCACGGCCACATGCGCGCCGAAAGTAGGGGACCCCCTCCTGATATCCACTGCGATATCCAGCACCCTTCCCTGGGTCACCCTCACAAGCTTGCCCTGCGCGGCTCTTCCCTTCTGGAAATGCAGTCCCCGCACCACTCCATAGCCGCTGCTGCTCTCATTGTCCTGCACGAACTTCACCGGCCGCACCTTCGCGTCAAACTCCTCCTGCCTCCATGTCTCCATGAAGTACCCCCTCGCGTCGCCGAACACCTTGGGCTCGACGATGATCACACCGGGAATGTTTGTTTCAATAATTTCAAGCATTGTACATCTGCTCGTAATACTTCTGATAATCACCGCTCGTGACATTGTCCAGCCACTCCTGGTTGTCCAGATACCAACGCACCGTCCTCTCGATTCCCTCCTCGAACTGAAGCGAGGGCTCCCAGCCCAGCTCCCGCTGAAGCTTCGAAGAATCAATCGCATAGCGAAGGTCATGTCCCGCACGGTCGGTGACATAGGTGATGAGGTTCCTGTCCTCCCCTTCCGGACGCCCCAGCATACGGTCCACGGTATCGATAAGGACCTTGATGATGTCTATGTTCTTCCACTCGTTGAACCCGCCGATATTGTAGGTCTCGCCCACGGCGCCCTTGTGGAAAATAAGGTCAATCGCCCTCGCATGGTCCTCGACATACAGCCAGTCCCTCACGTTCTCGCCCTTTCCATAGACCGGGAGCGGCTTGCGGTGACGGATATTGTTGATAAAGAGAGGAATAAGCTTCTCCGGGAACTGGTAGGGACCGTAGTTGTTGGAACAGTTGGTGACAACGACGGGGAGGCCGTAGGTGTCGTGGAAGGCCCTCACGAAATGGTCGGAAGAAGCCTTGGCGGCGCTGTAGGGGCTATGGGGCTGGTACTTCACG
>CAMOVV010000199.1 GCA_946627685.1 uncultured Bacteroidales bacterium | reverse complement strand
AGTTCGTTTACAAAGACGACGACGGCTCCTATTACATGTATTACGGAGGCTGGCGCCACTGCAACATGGTAAAGCTCGGAGACGACCTCATGAGCATAGTCCCCTTCGATGACGGTGAGACCTACAAGGAAATCACCCCGAAGGGTTACGTGGAGGGCCCGTTCATGCTGAAACGCAAGGGTATCTATTATTTCATGTGGAGCGAAGGCGGGTGGACAAGGTCCGACTATCATGTGGCCTACGCGATGTCCGAATCTCCTTTCGGACCTTTCGAAAGAATCGGAACGGTGCTGGAATCGGACCCCGAAGTCGCGACCGGAGCAGGTCACCATTCTGTGATAAAAGGCCGCGGAAAGGATGAGTACTATATCGTCTATCACAGGCATCCCCTCGGCTTTACCGACGGCAACGACAGGGTAGTCTGCATCGAGAGGATGTACTTCAACGAGGACGGCACCATAGCCCCGGTGAAGATAACCTTTGAAGGAGTCCCTGCGACCAAACTGTAAGCTCCTCTTGCGATGAACGCCACGAACACCGCAGGACCGGTCCGCAAAAGGATCGTCGAGCTGGACGCCCTGAGGGGATTCGCCCTTCTGGGCATCGCCCTCGCCAATTTCCCCGAGTTCTCCCTGTGGACCTTCATGGACGGGGCCGCGAGGGCGGCCATCCCTCACTCCGGGGCCGACGCTCCCGTTCGTTTCCTCCAGTATCTTCTGGTGGACGGCAAGTTCTACACCATCTTTTCCATCCTTTTCGGCATAGGCTTTTCCATCATCATATCCAATGCGAGGAAAAGGGGAGCGGACGGGATGAAGATTTTCTACCGGAGGATGCTTGTCCTTGCCCTTATCGGCCTTCTGCACCTTAAATTCCTGTGGAACGGCGACATTCTTCTGCTTTATGCCCTCGTGGGCATGCTCCTGCCCCTTTTCGACCGCTGTCCGCCGAAAAAACTCCTTTGCTGGTCGGCGTTTTTCCTCCTTCTTCCCATACTTGTTTCCGCGGTGAGGACGGTGACGGGCATAGACGCGTCCGTCCCTGTCTATGACGCCTGGTGGAAGAAAGCCGCGGCCGTGGGAATCAGCGAGGAGAATTTCGCGACCTGGCTGAGGGATGCCGGCTCATATCCTGTAATGTACCGTTTCCTCCGCCAGGGGGCCGTGGAGAGGATGTGGGAGTTCGTCGCCGGCATGAGGTATTTCAAGGTTCTCGGACTCTTCCTCTTCGGGCTCTGGCTCGGGAGGGAACGGGTCCACGAGAGGCTTTCTTCCCTCAGGCCAGTCATGAAAAGAATCGGAGGAGCGTGCCTTGCCGCCGGTCTGCCGCTTTCCTTCCTCTATGCGTGGATGAGCATGCGCGGCGGTAATCCCGTAGCCGGGGAGGCCGTCTATGCGTTCAGCGTCTATCCCCTTGCTGTCGCCTATATCTGCGGCCTTATGCTGCTTATTGCGGGAAAAGGGCCCGACAGCGCCGCCGGAAGGCTCTCCACCGCCTTGTCGCATCCCGGGAAAATGGCCCTCAGCTCCTACCTTTTCCAGTCCGTCATCGGTGTCGCGCTTTTCTATGGAATCGGGCTCGGCCTCGGAACTTCTGTGACGCTGTGGCAGACGGAGCTCGTCGCCCTCGGAGCCTTCCTGCTGGAGGTCCTTTTGTGCGGCCTTTGGCTCCGGTGGTTCTCCTTCGGCCCGGTGGAATGGATTTGGAGGATGCTGACCTATGGCAGGGTCCTGCCGCTTAAGAAAGAATAGAAGTATTTTTAAATAAACAGTTTAAGATTATGATTCGACTCAACGTGTTTTTCGAGCTCAAGGACGGAGTTACCTCCGCCCAGGTGAAGGAATTATCCGACGAACTTGTCGCCAAATCCCGCCTTGACGAAGGCAACAAGGCCTATGACCTTTTCGAAAGCACTACCCGTCCGGGCGTGTTCATGTTCTGCGAGACCTGGGAAAGCGACGCTGCCCTGGACAAACATTCCAATGCCCTGCACTTTACCTATGCGGTTCCCAGGATAGAGGCGCTGACCAAGAACGGACTCGTGGTCGAGCGTTTCGAGAAGTAAAAGGCCGGTCTGTCTATTGATACTGCCTGATTCGGACGTCGATATCGGGCAGGGCTGCCTGTATTCCGCTGACGTTCGTCTGGCCGTAGTGGTAGGGGAAGAGGACCTTCGGGGAAACCGTCTTCGCGGCCTTCACGAGCTGCTCGGGAGTCATGGTATATGGCTGGTTGCAAGGAAGGAAGGCGATGTCTATGTCCTTTATCTTAGCCATTTCGGGAATGTCCTCGGTGTCTCCGGCGAAATAGATGCGAAGGCCGTCCAGCGTGAGGACATATCCGTTGTCGCGCCCTTTCGGGTGGAATTTCTCGCGTCCCGCGGTCGTGTTGTAGGCAGGCACGGCCTCCACGCTGTCCCCGTAGTGTGAAAGGGTTTCCCCGTTGGCCATGGCAATGCCTTTGCCCAGCATCTGCGCGCAGTTGGGGTTGGTGATGAGGACGGTGGATGGCGTCGTCAGGGAGGCTATGGTCTCCTTGTCGAAGTGGTCTCCGTGTTCGTGGGTTATGAAGATGAAGTCGGCCATTCTCAGGGCGGAGTAATCCACTGTCCTGTCGCTGAGTTTCGCCACGGGGTCCACGTAGATTGTCAACCCGTCGTAGTCTATCATGGCGCTGGCATGAACCAGGGCGTAGATGCGGACCGTCTTTCCCGAGGCCGTGGTGAAGGTGTCGCACTCATACGGGATGGCCGGGGCCGCGGCAGCCTTCGTCTCGGCCTCGGGGGCCGGAGCGGCGGACTTGTTCTTTGAAGAGTTCTTGCAGCCGGCAAGTCCCGCAGCGCAGACGAATGCGAGCAGGGAGATTATATAAACTGTTGTTTTCATGATGTTTGTATTTTTTTACAATATAGGAATTTCCAGTTTAATAATGAAATTCCTGCCGGGATTGCGGAGGCCGGCGTATTTCAGGCGGCTCAGGTGGTCGGCGTAAACCTCGTCGGTGAGGTTTTCGGCAAGCAGGGTGACCAATGCCGCCCTCCTGCCTTTATGGTATATGTCCGCTCCTGCGGAGAATCCCAAAAGCGTGTAGGCAGGGGTGGCCGTTTCCGTCCCTGCGAGGAAGTGGTTCTGGGCGAATCTGCGGTCCGCCCTTAATGAAACGAAACCGTCCTTGAATGTCTTTCCTTTGTGGAAGAGCTCCCATTTGACTTCGCAGCCCAGCAAGGGGGCGGGAATCAGCGGCAGGTCATTCTTTTCCAGGGTGCCGCGAACATAGGAAAACTGGGCGCCGAGGTGGAGCCTGTGGACGGGATGAACATCCAGGGAGGCTTCCCCTCCGTAGAGGAGGGCGTCCGCGGCAGTGTAGCCGTAAACATCGTAACCGTCAACGATTTCCCCCGTCCTTGCCGCGAAGATGTAGTTGTCGATTCTGTTGGTGAAGACGGCCCCCGTGAATGAGACGTGCTCCGAGGAGAAGTCCGCCCCGAGGTCGCCCTGTATGCTGTACTCCGGATTCAGCCCCTTGTTGCCCTTCTCATACCGGATTGTTCCTTCGTGGACGCCGTTGGAGCCGAGTTCTCCGAGGTTCGGAGCCCTGAATCCCCTCGAAATGTTTGCCCTTAGATTCAGGTTCTCGGCAGGGGAATACACTATCCCGAG
>CAMOVV010000198.1 GCA_946627685.1 uncultured Bacteroidales bacterium | reverse complement strand
AGGGAGGCGTCCTCGAGAAATATAATGTAAAGGTCCTTGGAACCCCCGTACAGACGATTATGGACACCGAGGACCGCGAACTGTTCGTCCAAAGGCTCGGGGAAATCGACGTCAAGACGATAAGTTCCTTCCCGGCCGAGAATATGGAAGAGGCGAAAAAGGCCGCCCATGACCTTGGTTATCCCTTGATTGTGAGAGCTGCGTACGCCCTCGGAGGACTCGGGTCCGGCTTCGTGGAGAACGACGCCCAGCTTGAAGAAGTGTGCACGAAGGCCTTCTCCTTCTCTCCCCAGGTCCTCGTCGAGAAATCGCTCAAAGGATGGAAAGAAATTGAATATGAGGTTGTAAGGGACAAATATGACAACTGCGTCACCGTCTGCAACATGGAGAATTTCGACCCTCTCGGGATCCACACCGGAGAGAGCATCGTCGTGGCCCCTTCCCAGACCCTGACCAACCGGGACTATTACTTCCTCAGGGAGCTTTCAATCAAGATTGTACGCCATCTCGGCATTGTCGGGGAGTGCAACGTGCAGTTCGCCTACGACCCCTACGCGATGGATTACAGGGTCATCGAGGTCAATGCCAGGCTCAGCCGCTCTTCCGCCCTCGCTTCCAAAGCCACCGGCTACCCGCTGGCCTTCGTCGCTGCGAAACTGGGCCTCGGATACGGTCTTTTCGACCTCAAGAATTCCGTCACCAAGACGACGCCGGCATTTTTCGAGCCAGCCCTCGATTATATCGTCTGCAAGATTCCACGTTGGGACCTTTCGAAATTCCACGGCGTGTCCAGGAAAATCGGCTCCAGCATGAAGAGTGTGGGAGAGGTGATGGCTGTCGGCCGCACCTTCGAAGAGGCTATCCAGAAGGGACTCAGGATGATAGGCCAGGGAGCCCATGGCTTCGTCGGGAACAAGGAACTGCAGGTGAACGATATAGACGAGGCTCTTAAGGACCCTACCGACAAACGTATATTCGTGATTTCCAAGGCGATGAGCGCCGGATACAGCGTGGACCGCATCCACGAGCTCACGAAAATTGACAGATGGTTCCTTTCCAGGCTGGCCAAAATCGTGGCCACTTACGGAAAGATGAAGGCCTGCGCAAAGATAGAGGACCTATCGCCGGAGCTCCTTCTCCTCGCAAAACAGGAAGGATTTTCAGACTTCCAGATTCAGAGGGCCGTATATGACGACCAGGGCTCCTCTTTCGACAATATGGACAAGGTCCGGGAGTACCGCAAATCCCACGGCATAGTGCCTGTCGTAAAGCAGATTGACACCCTTGCAGCGGAGTTCCCCGCCAAGACCAACTACCTCTACCTTACCTACAACGGAACTTACGATGACATTACGTATGAAAATGACGGTAAGTCTGTTATAGTTCTTGGCTCCGGTGCATACCGAATCGGAAGCTCGGTAGAATTCGACTGGTGTTCCGTCACCTGCCTGCAGACCATCCAGAAACAGGGTTACAGGGGAGTGATGATAAATTACAATCCTGAAACCGTATCTACCGACTACGACGAGTGCGACCGCCTCTATTTCGACGAACTCACTTTTGAAAGGGTGATGGACATAATCGAAATGGAAAAGCCCCATGGAGTCGTCGTGTCGGTGGGTGGTCAGATTCCCAACAATCTCGCCCTCAGGCTGTCGCGTCATGGTGTCAAGATACTCGGCACCAGGGCGGACGATATCGACAGGGCGGAGGACAGGCACAAGTTCTCCAGCATCGTGGATTCCCTCGGTATCGACCAGCCCGAGTGGAGCGAGCTCACCACCATCGAGGAAGTTGACAAATTCATCGAAAAGGTTGGCTATCCCGTGCTTGTGAGGCCATCGTACGTTCTTTCCGGCGCCGCCATGAACGTCTGCTACGATGAGGAGAAACTGCGTCATTTCCTTTCGCTTGCGGTGGAAGTTTCACGGGAGCATCCCGTCGTCGTGAGCAAATTCATGACGCGCTGCAAGGAGATTGAGTTCGATGCCGTCGCTGACGGGGGAGAGATTCTGGCCTACGCCATTTCCGAGCATATCGAATTTGCCGGAGTACATTCCGGAGACGCCACCATTCAGTTCCCTCCTCAGAAACTTTATGTCGAGAACGTCCGCAGAATCAAGAAGATAGCCCGTCAGATAGCAAGCGCTTTGCAGATCTCCGGCCCCTTCAACATACAGTTCTTGGCCCAGGACAACAAAATCCGTGTCATCGAGTGCAACCTCAGGGCTTCCCGCAGTTTCCCCTTCGTGTCGAAAGTCCTGAAGATAAACTTTATAGAGCTTGCCACCAAGGTCATGCTCGGCATGCGTCCCGAGGCTCCGGTCAAGAGCGCCTTCGACCTTGACTATGTAGGTGTCAAGTCCTCCCAGTTCTCGTTTGCCCGTCTCGAAGAGGCTGACCCCATGCTCGGCGTGGACATGTCGTCCACCGGAGAAGTCGGCTGCCTCGGCGACAGCCTGGACGAGGCGCTCCTGAAGTCCGTCATGGCGGTCGGGAACACCATCCCCGCCAAGAGGATCCTGCTTTCCACGGGAGACCCCCGGCAGAAGGCTGACATGCTCGGCGCATGCAGGATGCTTTCCGAGAAAGGATATGACCTTTACGCCACCGGAGGAACCTATAAGTATCTGGTTGAGAATAGCATACCTTCCACCAAAGTCCTTTGGCCCAGCGAGTGCGAGAATCCCAATTTCAAGGGGAAGTTCCGTCCCGCCCTTGACATGATAAAGAACAAGGAAGTGGACATGGTAATCAACATTCCCAAGAACTTCTCCGACACCGAGCTGTCCAACGGCTACCGGATCCGCCGCGCCGCAATCGACTATAACATAACCCTTTTCACCGATGCGCGCCTGGCGACGGCCTTCATCAGGGCCTTCTGCAGCTCTTCGCCCGAAGAATTGCAGATAAAGTCCTGGGACCAGTATTAATCAAAAGAGCCGGCTTCAAAACCGGCTCTTTCAGTTCTTTAAGCTTCCTGTCTAGAAAGTGTCGTAGTACTTCGCTTCCCTGGGCGAGACCTTGTTCATGTTGTCAAGAAGGTCTTCGTTTGTCTTGTACTCGTCCATCAGCTGGAGCATGAAGTTCATGGCTTCTGTGGGATTCATCTCAGCGAGGAGCTTGCGCAGGATCCATATCCTCTGGGCCTTGTCCCTGTCGTAGAGCAGGTCGTCACGGCGCGTGCTGGAGAGAACCACGTTCACGGCAGGGAAAATCCTGCGGTTGGCCAGGGTCCTGTCGAGCTGGAGCTCCATGTTGCCGGTACCCTTGAACTCCTCGAAGATGACATCGTCCATCTTGCTGCCGGTCTCGGTGAGGGCGGTGGCGAGGATGGTGAGGGAGCCGCCTCCTTCAATGTTGCGGGCCGCGCCGAAGAATCTCTTGGGCTTCTGGAGGGCGTTGGCGTCCACTCCTCCGGTCAGGACCTTGCCCGATGCCGGCTGGACGGTGTTGTATGCCCTTGCAAGCCTCGTGATGGAGTCAAGAAGAATGACCACGTCGTGGCCGCATTCCACCAGGCGGCGTGATTTTTCCAGGACCATGTTGGCCACTTTGACGTGCCTTTCAGCGGGCTCGTCGAAGGTGGAAGCCACGACCTCGGCCTTCACGCTGCGGCTCATGTCGGTCACTTCCTCGGGACGCTCGTCGATGAGGAGG
>CAMOVV010000197.1 GCA_946627685.1 uncultured Bacteroidales bacterium | reverse complement strand
CACCTTCATGATTGACAAGGCCATCGACACCGGAGGCATAATCCTCCGCCAGGACTGCCTGATAGACGGGAAGGCCACGGCCGGAGACCTTCACGACGCCCTAATGCCCATCGGAGCGGACCTCGTGATTCAGACGGTCGAAGGAATAATCCAGAAAAACGTCGAAACCCGCCTCCAGAGAAGCTTCATCCAGGGTTCGGAAGTCCTCCACCCCGCTCCCAAACTCACACGGGAACTCTGCCACATAGACTGGAACGACTCCACACGGCAGATTTACAACCTTGTGAGGGGCCTCTCCCCCGTCCCCGCAGCCTTCACCGAACTGGTCCGCACGGGCGAAGAGAACCCCGTCCCCGTCCAGCTGAAGGTCTTCTTCGGTGAAAGGGTTGAAGGAGAAGCGTTTGAGAAGATGAAGGAGCGGTGTGCAACAGAAAATCCCTCTCCCGGAACCATACTCTCCGACGGAAAGGGATTCTTCGCAGTCGCGACCGCTGACGGGGCCCTGAGCCTCACGGACGTCCAGCTGGCCGGGAAGAAGAGGATGGCGGTGAAAGCCTTCCTCGCCGGTTTCCGCGACCCTATGTCCTATGCCACGGTTCCCGGCACTTCAAAAGCCGAAATCGCAAAGGTATATTCCTAAAACCTACATCTTGGCAAGAGCCTGGTCGAGGTCCGCGAGGATGTCGTCCGTGTCTTCTATGCCGACGGAGAGCCTGATGAGGTCGGGGGCGATTCCGGCCTGACGCAGCTGCTCGTCGCTCAGCTGCCTGTGGGTATGGCTGGCAGGATGGAGGACGCAGGAGCGCATGTCGGCCACGTGGGTGGCTATCGCGATGAAATCCAGGCTGTCCATGAAGCGGATGGCATCATCCCTCGTCCCCTTGAGGCCGAAGGCGATGACGCCGCAGGAGCCTCCCGGGAGGTATTTCTGAGCAAGGGGATAGTATTTGCTCGAAGGAAGGGAAGGATGGTTGATCCAGGCCACCTTGGGGCTCTTTTCAAGATACTGCGCCACGGCGAGGGCGTTGGAGCAGTGCTTCGGCATACGAAGGTGCAAGGTGCCCAGGCCGAGGTCCAGGAGGAAGCAGTTCATCGGGGAAGGGATGGAGCCGAGGTCCCTCATAAGGTGGGTGACTATCTTGGTGATATAGGCCTGCCGGCCGAAAGACTCCGCATAGGTGAGTCCGTGATAGCTCTCATCCGGGGTGCAGAGGCCGGGGAACCTGTCGGCGTTTGCCATCCAGTCGAAATTGCCGCTGTCAACCACGGCTCCTCCCACCTGCACGGCATGGCCGTCCATATACTTGGTGGTGGAATGGGTGACGATATCGCAGCCCCACTCGAAGGGACGGCAGTTTATCGGGGTGGCGAAGGTGTTGTCCACGATGAGGGGCACTCCGTGACGGTGGGCCAGGGACGCGAACCTCTCAATGTCGAAGACGGCGCAGCCGGGATTGGAAATGGTCTCTCCGAAAATGCACTTGGTGTTGGGCCTGAAGGCCTTCTCTATTTCCTCGTCGGAAGCGTCCTGGTCCACGAAGGTACACTCGATTCCAAGCTGTTTCATGGTGGTGCCGAAGAGGTTGAAGGTGCCTCCGTAGATGTTGTTCGCGGAGATGAAATGGTCGCCGGCGCGGCAGATATTGAATACCGCGTAGAAATTGGCCGCCTGGCCGGAGGAGGTGAGGACGCAGCCTACGCCCCCTTCGAGGCTGTTTATCTTGGCAGCGACGCTGTCGTTGGTAGGATTGGCAAGCCTGGTGTAGAAATACCCGCTCTCGGCAAGGTCGAAGAGCCTGGCCATCTGTTCGCTGGTATCATACTTGAAAGTCGTGCTCTGATAAATGGGAACGGCGCGGGGCTCTCCGTTTTTGGGAGTCCAGCCACCTTGCACGCAAAGGGTTCCGAGATTCTTTTTCATTATGCTGTCGTTTTATACCGTTTCAAAAAACACATCGTCGCCGCCCTGGAAATCCAGTTTTCTCCGGGGGTCGGCGGAGCGCCAGAAAGCCGCGTCGAAATCTTCCGGATACACGAAGGGACCCTCATGGTCCAGGGTGAAAGCCATATAGTTTATCTTATATCCCTGGCGGAGGAACATTTTCTCATAGAAGGTCTGCACCTCGAAAAGGGATTCGGCCTCCCCGCGGCCTTCCATCTCCCCAAGGACCCTGTCCCTTTCCCCATAGAGGTCGGGGGTGCTGACAAGGACATTCAAAGAGTTGGAGCGGCACACGGCAAGGGTATACTGATAGAGGAAGGTGCTGTCCGTCTTGAGGTTGACTATGCCTCCGGGGGCGAGGAAGGAGCGGTACCTTTCAAGGAAAAGGGGGCTGGTGAGACGGCTGTTCTCGCTTTTCATCTGCGGGTCGGAGAAGGTCAGCCAGATGGAAGACACCTCCGAAGGGGCGAAGAAGGCCGAAATGAATTCAACCCTGGTGCGGAGGAAGGCCACGTTGGCAAGCGAATGTTCCGTAGCATATTTCGCTCCTTTCCAAAGCCTTGCGCCCTTGATATCGACCCCGATGAAGTTGTCGGACGGCATCCTCCGGGAGAGGTCTATGGTGTATTCTCCCTTGCCGCACCCGAGTTCGAGGACAATGGGGCCCTCCCGCCTGAACACATCCTCGTTCCACCTGCCCTTTGTCCTGTAATCGTTCAGGACAAGGCCTGACGAGCCCTTGACAATCAGGGAAGAAGCATCCGGCTGGATGAGGCAGGGAAAGGTGAGGTTCTCCCGGAATTTGCGAAGCTTGTCATGACCCATGGCTCAGTTCCTTTTCAGAATACACCCGAGGCCGCTGATACTCTCGGCATCAGCTGGAACCGAGACGGAAATGTTCCATATCCCGGCTTCGGAAGGCCGGACTCCGCTGCGGTAAGGAAGTATGTAATCGCCGCTGAAATGTCCCGCCGCGTCGGGAGCCGAAATGTCCGCCCAGACTTTCTCGGCGTACAGCTTTCCGGAAGGGGAAGTGGCGCTGACGGCGAGGGGAAGGCTCAGGTGGATGGAGCCGTCGCCGGAATCTATTCTGGTGTAAAATGTTATGTCGTAACTGACAAGGGTGTCGGCCATATCCAGGACAAAGTCATAACGGCCTGCCTCGGCGCAGTCTCCCGCCCTGAGGTAAACCTCGGTCGAGACCGGCCGCGAACAGCCCGCGGCGGCCAGGAGAATGAAAATGACCTGAAGCGCCCTTTTCATCAATCGGAATGTTTGCCGGACGGCCTTGAATGACGGTGACCGCGGCCGGAACGTCCTTTGTTCCTGCCCTTGCCCCGGGGCTTGTCGAAACGGGTGATGCTGTCGTCCCCGACGGCGGACACGAAACGCGGTCCGGTCGGCTCGGGAGCGACCTTGAGGGAGCCCGGGATTTCGCCGGAGCGGTTCATCTTCTGAATCTCCTTCACCCTCTCCGCGCTCAGGGGATAGAGGTCGGCAAGGGAAGATTTGTCGTAGGAGAAATACATGATTCCGCGAAGGATGTCGGTCTTGACGAGCCAGGCATGGCCGTCCTCGAATTCAAGAGGCTCGCTGACCTTGGGAAGGGCCGACCTCGCATCCGCATAGACGGGAACCTCGAAATTGAGGCAGCACTTCAGCTTTCCGCACTGGCGGGCAAGCTTCTGGGGATTCAGGGAGAGGTCCTGGCACCTTGCGGCGG
>CAMOVV010000196.1 GCA_946627685.1 uncultured Bacteroidales bacterium | reverse complement strand
GGGATAGCGATGCGCGACGGCACCCTCGTTTTCGGCGCGCGATACTGGGACCACTCGTACCAGGCCCATCCGGTGCTTGTGTACAGCAAGGACCACGGGACGACCTGGCATTGCAGCAAGACGGGAGAGCTGATGACCGGGGGCGACGAATGCCAGGTGGCGGAAATCGAGCCGGGCATCCTGATGCTGAATGCGAGGAATGAAATTCCCGGACTGTTCATGCGCTCGGTCTTCATTACCAAGGACCTCGGAGAAACTTGGGAGGCTCATCCGACCAGCAGGAACGCCCTCATCGAGCGGCAATGCAACGCCAGCCTGATATTCTCTCCAGCAAAAGAGAACAGCCTTGGAAGGGACATCCTTCTGTTCGCCAACTGCGACAGCGACGTATCCCGCTGCAAGATGACCATAAAAGCAAGCCTGGACAAGGGAATGACCTGGAACGAGGCCGATCAGGTGATGCTTGACGAAGACATCGGGAGCGGCTATCCCAGCATGACCATGGTTGACAGGGAGACTGTAGGCATTTTCTACGAAGGAACGGTCGCGAACCTTGTCTTCCAGAGGATAAAACTGAAAGACCTCGTCAACTCAAATCGATAATGGTCTGTCCGTTTTCTTAATGATACGGAATTGATAGCTCATACAATTCCGGCTCTCTGGTTACCTTTTTGACACGACGGGCGCTTCTGCCTTTGAAGAGGGCACTCCGCCTTTGATATAAGGCCATCCGTCCTCCGTCCACTCAACCTTGTCGAGCATCCCCTGGCGCTTGAGCCCCAGGTTGGAAAGCTGGTATGCATGGTAGTACATCCATGTCTGCCCGGCATCATCCACGATGAGCCCCGCGTTATGCCCTGGCCCGGAGAAGGAGTCGTTCCGGTCCAGCACTTCTTCGTACCCGTTATCCATAATGCTCACGCCGCGGCGGTCGACATAGGGTCCGAGAACATTTTTCGACCTGGCGGCGACTGTCCTGTAGGTGCTTTTCTCCCCTCCGGAATAGTCCCCGACTGAGGCGAAGAAATAGTAGTACTCCCCGCGCTTGAATATATTCGTTCCCTCAAAGGCGTTCCCGGCAAACTGGACCATAGTCCCGAAGTCGGGAGTAATCGTCACGTCGTCCGAGACCTTCAGTTCGACGGCGTAGATGTTCCTGAAACTGCCCCAGAACAGGTAGGACCTTCCCCCGTCCTCGAAATAGAACTGGTCGATTGACTGTTCGACATTGACTTCCCGGCTGTCTATGAGGATGCCTTTGTCCGTGAAGGGCCCTTCCGGACCGTCTGCCGTCGCGTATCCTATGGCGCTGAGCCATTCGGTGCCGAACCAGAGAGTGTAGAAGATGACGTACTTGTCCTTTATCTTGCGGATTTCGGGGGCCCAGAGGTCAGCCTTCCTGCCGTTGCGGACCAGGGAAGGATAGTTCTCATCGGTGAAAACCTTGCCTGCATATACCCAGTCGGTCATGTTCGCGGAGCGGAAGATGGAATAACCTTCTCCTGTCGCGTACATGTAGAAGGTGCCGTCTTCCGTCCTGATGACGGAGGGATCCGGGGCCTCCGCCCTGACGACGGGATTCTCGTAGAAAGACTGTTTGCCTGCGCCGCTGCGGCAGGAGGTGAAGAAGACCGATGCGATGACGGTGAGAATGGCCGGAGCCGCTTTTAGAACTGTCGTTTTCATTTTATCAGTGTGGTATTGTTGGAAATCAGCGTAGTGTCGTTGAGGCTGGCGACCTGAATCGGGGCCTGCCGACCTTCAAGGGCGAAGGTGATGCTGCCGCCGGATGCGGTAACTTCCAGTGTGACAGGGGCTCCCATCACGAGGGGAAGGTTCGTGTCGCCGTGTCCCGCGGGGAAGCCGCAGAGCACCGGAATGCCGTAGTCTTTCAGGTAGGAGCAAATCATCTGCTCCGCGCTGTCATATTCGAGGTTGGGCTTGCAATCGGTAAATTCGCCGAGGATGACTCCTTTGCATCGGTCGAAAACCCCGTTCAGGATGAGGGTGTTAATCATCCTGTCCAGGTGGCTGAAATCTTCCCCCACCTCTTCGATGAAGAGGATGATGTCCTTGCAGGCCGTGGCGTCGGCCGTGGTGCCGAGGATGGGGGAGAAGGTGCAGAGGTTGCCGCCCACCAGGGTGCCGGTCGCTTTTCCGGGTATGCTCAGGGGATGCGGGGTCGTCTCGTAGCGGGGAACGGCCCCGAAGAGAAGGTCTTTGAGGAGGGTGCTGCTCAGGTCTTTACCCTTTGAGGGGACCATCAGGGCACCCATGGTGCCGTGGATTCCCATGACGCCGGAGCGGTTCTCCATTTCCAGGAGGGTGGTGATGTCGCTGAAGCCCACCATCCATTTGGGGTGGGAGGACAGCAGCTCCGAAGGAAGCCTGTTTACGAAGGAGATGCTGCCGTAACCTCCTCTGTTGCAGATAATAGCCTTGATGGAAGAGTCCTCCAGCGCCCAGCGGATGTCGGCCAGCCTCTCTTCCGTGCTTCCGGCGTATTTGCCGAGATGAATCTTGTCGGAGTTGGGGCCTATGACAGGCTCCAGCCCCCACTCTTTCAGAATCATGGCCGCAGTATCGACATTCTCGGAGGGAGTATGGTAGGAGGGGGAGATAAGGGCGACTCTGTCTCCGCTTTTAAGGAATTCCGGGGCGATGCAGGAAAGGCTTGAAGGGGCGGGGCTTCCGGAGCAGCCTGCCGTGGCAATTATAATGGCCAATACGGCCAGATGTCGGGAGAAGATATGGAAAACCTTTTTCATTGCGCCGTAAATTTACTAAAAGAAATCCATATACTCCCAATCCGAGGCGGTGCCCTTTATCCCGCGATATACTTTCCTATGCGCGGAATCTTCTGAATCAGAACGCTTAGGATTGCCGTGAGGATAAAAGATATTATTGCAATCGAGAGAACTTCCACAGGGGTGGTCCAAAGGCCGAGGACTCCGGCCTCGCCGCGTCCGAGAAGGGAGCAAATCCATCCGGCGACGCTTCCGAGGATGAGCATGTGCCCGAGGTACATCCCGTAACTGGCTTTGGAAACCGGAAGAATTATTTTTTTGTAGAAGGCTCCTGAGCATTTTATTTTTCGGATGACCATAATCCAGGCAATGGTCATGAGGGCGATGCCGAGGGTGTCGTTGAACCAGGTGGTCTCCCATATCGCTGCACTGCCTATGGGACCGGAGACGGGGAATACGCCTGCGGCATCGGCCTGGACAAAGCGGTAGAATCCGGTGGCGGCTATGAAGAATCCGACGGCGAAAAGCGGCAGGGCGATGGCAAGGGTCCGTCCAGTGCCGGTTTCCTTCGTGAACTTGCGGAAATACAGTCCCAGAAGGAGATAGCCAATAAAGCCGCTCAAGTAGTAGAAAGTCCCGTAGGCGTTCCAACTGGCCTCTCCCCAGAGCGGATACCTGGCAAGGTTAGGGATGCCGAAGGGCCCGTAAACGACTTCCGCCGGGCCTCCTGCCCACATGCGGATATATGGAATCAGGGTCGTGAAAAGCCAAATTCCAAGATATAGCTGAAGTTCCCTTTTGCCAACCTTTTCGGCCCATGGAGACAGCAGGGGCATGATAAGATAGACGCCGAGGAGCATGTACACGAACCACAGGTGCCCAGCCGCGTAGTTGAAGTTAAGGAGGAGGTCCTTGACGTCATGCA
>CAMOVV010000195.1 GCA_946627685.1 uncultured Bacteroidales bacterium | reverse complement strand
CCCTTCGGGGAAGGAGAGGATAACAGCCTGCTGGACGTTCGTCCCAACGACGACTCCCCGATGGCCGACAAGGGCCTGGTGAACGAGTCCCTCAGCACCGAGATAGAGCGTTCCCTGCAGATTCTCACCGCCCGCGAGAAAGAGATTATCAAGTCTTTCTTCGGCATCGGATGCCAGGAAATGACTCTCGAGGAAATCGGCGAGAGGCTTGACCTCACCCGCGAAAGGGTGCGCCAGATCAAGGAAAAGGCTATCAGAAAGCTCAAGAAGCCTTCTGCAAGCAAACTGCTCAAAACCTATCTTGGCTGATATGACTCCTGAATCATTCCTCGCCCTCAAGGCTTCAGAAGCCCTGAAGGACCTCTATGGAGCCACAGTCGAAGAATCAGCCCTTCAGGTTCAGGTTACAAGAAAAGAGTTCGAAGGCGACTTTACCCTGGTCGTCTTCGCTCTTTTGCGTATTTCCCGCACCTCCCCTGAGAATACGGGCAAGGCAATAGGCGACTGGCTGGTCGCCAACGTCCCCGAGATTGCGGGCTACAACTGTGTCAAAGGTTTTCTCAATATCAGCCTTTCCAATGTTTACTGGAACAGGCTCCTGACCTCCATCGCCTCAGACCCGTCCTTCGGCGAATTTCCTTCCACCGGGAGGAAGGTGATGGTGGAGTTCTCCTCTCCCAACACCAACAAGCCGCTGCATCTGGGCCATATCCGCAACAACCTCCTCGGTGATTCCGTTTCCAGGCTGCTCAAGGCCACTGGCAACGATGTCATCAAGGCGACCCTGGTGAATGACAGGGGAATCCATATCTGCAAATCCATGCTCGCATGGATGATGAAGGGAGAGGGCGTCACTCCGGAGTCTTCCGGGAAGAAGGGAGACCATCTCGTGGGGGATTTCTACGTGACCTTCAATCAGATACTTGAGCAGGAGGTGAAGGCTCTCATGGACGCCGACCCCTCCCTGACCAAGGATGAGGCGGAGAAGCAGGCCCCCTGCATGAAGGAGGCCCACTCCATGCTCCGCAAATGGGAGGCAGGCGACCCCGAAGTCCGCGCGCTGTGGAAGAAAATGAACTCCTGGGTGCTCGAAGGCTTTGACGAGACGTACAAGGCCCTCGGCATCTCTTTCGACAAGGTGGATTTCGAGCATGACACCTATCTTCTCGGCAAGGAACTGGTGCAGAAAGGTCTTGAGTCCGGAGTCTTTACCAAGGACCCCGACGGCAGCGTCTGGTGCGACCTCACCGCGGACGGCCTCGACCGCAAGCTCGTGCTTCGCGGCGACGGCACCTCCGTCTATATCACCCAGGACCTCGGCACGGCCGAGAGGCGTTTCAGGGAGTATGACCTCGACGAACACATCTACGTTGTCGGGAATGAGCAGGATTATCATTTCCAGGTGCTCAAGCTCATTCTGTCCAAACTTGGCTTCCCCTGGGCGAAAGAGATTTACCATCTGTCATACGGCATGGTCGAGCTCCCCGACGGGAAGATGAAATCCCGTGAGGGAACGGTCGTGGACGCCGACGACCTCATTGAGAGAATGTACCGTGAGGCCCGCCTTGCTTCCATAGAGAGCGGAAAACTCGACGGAGTGGATGAGCAGGAAAAGGAAAAGCTTTGGAGGATGATAGGCCTGGGAGCCCTCAAGTACTTCATCATCAAGGTGGATCCCAAGAAGACCATGCTCTTCAATCCCCACGAGTCGATTGACTTCAACGGGAACACGGGTCCTTTCATACAGTACACCCATGCCCGGATCAAGTCTATCCTGAGAAAGGCTTCGGCCCAGGGACTTTCCCTCTCCGTACAGGATATTCCCGGGGAACTGGAGCTCAATGCAAAGGAGGTACGCCTCGTAAAGATACTCAACCAGTATCCCGCGAAACTGTCGGAGGCCGCCGACTCCCTGTCCCCGGCCGTCCTTGCCAACTACTCCTACGACCTCGCCAAGGAATTCAACCAGTACTACCACGACAATCCCGTCCTGAGGGAGCCCGACCGGGCCGTCCTGAATATGAGGCTGGTGATGGTGGAAACGGTGGCCGAAGTGCTTGAAAAGTCGATGAGAGTGCTTGGAATCACCCTTCCTGACCGCATGTAAGGCATCTTTATCGTTTTAATTGGTTTTTTTTGAAAAAAGGTGATTGCAATTCGGAAAATTATCATGATATTGCGGAACTATTCATAAAACCGATTGCCGACCTAAACATTAAAGATGATATGATGCAGGTACAGAAAAAACGCCACGTTGTCAGTTATGAGAACATGTCGCCGGAACTGGCGGAGGCCTTTGCCGTAAAATATCCCAAAGGCTCTCAGGATTGCCTGGCAGATGCCGTCAAGTACACGAAGCCTGACGGGACCCCCTTTTATGCCGTTACAATCGAGCTTCCAGACGCCGTGTATCTTGTCAAAATCAAGGTGAAGACCGACGATATGGATGACATCGAGAGGTGGCTTGATGGAGAGGAAGACGCAGGGAATGAAGGAGTTGGAGGAGCTTCCGGAGATGGCGACTCTGATGGCGAAACCCTCCCTGACGATAACATCTCCCAGTATGAAGATTCCGACGACGGCAAGGATTAACCATCAGTCCATAAAGAATTTGCTGAGGAAGATTCCGGAAAGGAATCTTCTTCTTGCGCTTTCTTTGGCCGTAGGAGTCTGCAGCGGCCTTGCGGCGGTCCTCCTGAAGGTCCTGATTTCCCTCATCGGCAGGGGCGCTTCGCGGCTTTGCGCCGGGGAAACAGCGGGGCTTCTTTTCTTCGTCCTTCCCGGGCTTGGAATGCTCCTTTCGCTCGTTATATGCAAATATCTGATAAAAGATAATATAGGGCATGGGGTAACAAAGGTGTTGCAGGCGGTGTCCACCAATGATTCGCGAATCCGCCCACACAACACCTGGTCATCCATCCTTACCTCCTCTCTCACCATCGGGCTCGGGGGTTCGGTAGGCGCCGAGGCCCCTATAGTTTATACCGGGGCCGCGATAGGGTCTAATTTCGCCCGGATCAGCGGCATGTCCTACCGTAACATGACTGTTCTGCTCGGATGCGGGGCGGCCGGAGCCATCGGGGGAATCTTCTGCGCCCCTCTTGCGGGAGTGCTTTTTACCCTGGAGATACTTCTTTTCAACATCTCCATGACCTCTATGATGCCTCTGCTGCTGTCTTCCGTGTCGGCGACGGTGGTATCCTATATGATACTCGGAGGCTCATCTCCTTTCGCGTGCTCTCCGTCACCTTTCATGATGCAGAACATTCCCTTCTATATCCTTTTGGGCCTGTTCTGCGGCGGATGTTCCCTCTATTTCACCAGGACGACGCTCTGGCTTGAAGACCGTCTCGCCCTTATCCGGAGTCCGTGGATACGGTGGGCTTTCTGCGCCGCCGGTCTGGGCCTTCTCATTTTCCTTTTCCCACCTTTGCACGGTGAGGGATATTCCTCCCTGGGCATGCTTCTGGGAGGAAAGGACATAGTATTCAATACTTCAACGCCGTTGTCGGCCTTTCTGGGCACACCGTGGTCCGTCCCTGTTTTCTTCCTCCTGATTCTTGTCCTGAAGGTCTTCTCAATGACTTTCACAAATGCCGGCGGGGGAGTCGGAGGAACCTTCGGCCCCACCCTTTTTGTCGGAGCCATCGCCGGGTTCGCCCTCGCCCGCTCTCTCAACCTTGTCCTCCAGGGGTCTTCCCTCAGCGTCCCCGAGCAGAACTTC
>CAMOVV010000194.1 GCA_946627685.1 uncultured Bacteroidales bacterium | reverse complement strand
CGCGTCATCAGCGCTCACTAGGGTCTTCCAATACTCCACGGCCCTGTCCCAGTCTTCCCCCTTCGGAGCGTATTCCTTACCCTTGAGGTAGGCGAAAGTGGTCTCGTCCGGGGCGATGAATCCTCCGCGGGCGCCCATCTCGATGGAACGGTTGCAAAGGGTCAGCCTTCCCTCCATGGAAAGGCTCCTGACGGCGCTGCCGCCGTATTCCACGAAATAACCCGTAGCCCCTGAAGTGGTGAGCCGCTTCATGAGCCAGAGGGCGACATCCTTAGCCGTGACCATAGGCCCGAGTTCTCCTTCAATCCTGATTCTCATGGACTTGGGCTTTTGCTGGAGGATGCACTGCGAGGCGAGGGCCATCTCGACCTCGCTGGTGCCTATTCCGAAAGCGACGGCCCCGACGGCCCCGTGGGTGGAGGTGTGGGAATCCCCACAGACGATTGTCATTCCCGGAAGGGACAGTCCCCTTTCAGGCCCTACCACGTGGATGATGCCGTTCCTTGGGTCCATCATCCCGAAATGGGTGAGGGAAAATTCCTTCGCATTTTCCGCAAGGGCATTGACCTGCTTCGCCCCGACAGGATCCTCTATCGGCTTGTCCTGGTCGTGCGTGGGGGTGTTGTGGTCGGGCATGCAGAAAATCTTTTCCGGCCGCATGGGCTTTATTCCTCTCCGGCGCAGTCCCTCGAAAGCCTGGGGACTGGTGACCTCGTGGCAGTAGAGCCTGTCGATATACAGCTGCTGGGGCCCGTCCTTTACCGACTCGACGACGTGCGAGTCCCATATCTTGTCAAATAGAGTGTTCATCCCTTTCCTTGAATTTGTTAAGGCAGTCCACATAGGCGTCCACCGAGGCGGTTACGATGTCCGTGCTGGTGCCGAAGCCGTAGTAGAAGCGGCCTTCGCTTTCCACCTGCATGTGCACCTTGCAGCAATCGTCCGTCCCCTTTGAAACACCCTGGATAGTAAATTCATTGATATTCGCGTCCTCGCCGACGATTTTGCGAAGGGCGTTGATGGAAGCATCGACGGGGCCGTTTCCAGTTGCGGCGGCCTCTATCTTCTTCCCGTCCACCTCCACTCCGATGGATGCCGTAGGCTTGATGCCGACCCCGCTGGTGGCCTGGAGCCAATTCACCTTGATGCTCCGGTTTCCGGTCCTCTCGGCGCCGACGAGCATAAGTATGTCGTCGTCCCCGACCTCCTTCTTGGAGTCGGCCAGCTTGAGGAAGGCGGCATAGACGGTGTCCAACCGCTCTTTTTCCAGATGGATCCCGAGGGATTCGAGGCGGAATTTCAGGGCCGCATGTCCGCTCCGGGCGGTGAGGACGATGGAATTGCCGTCCACGCCGACATCCTGGGGAGCGATAATCTCGTAGGTCGAGGCATTTTTCAACACCCCGTCCTGATGGATGCCGGAGCTGTGGGCGAACGCATTTCTTCCGACTATGGCCTTGTTGGCCTGGACCGGCATGTTCATAAGGTTCGACACCATCCTGCTGAGAGGATAGATTTTCCTGCTGTCGATGCCGGTTTCGAGGTCTATGTCGTTGTGCGAGCGGAGAATCATCACAATCTCCTCAAGGGCGGTGTTGCCGGCCCTCTCCCCTATGCCGTTGATTGTCACCTCGCACTGGCGCGCTCCTCCGAGCAGGCCTGCCATGGTGTTGGCGGTGGCCATGCCGAGGTCATTGTGGCAGTGGGTGGATATGACGGCCTTGTCTATCCCGTCAACGTGTTCCACGAGGTAACGGATTTTGGCCCCGTATTCGGCCGGAAGGCAGTATCCGGTGGTGTCCGGGATATTCACCACCGTGGCCCCGGCCTTTATGACGGCCTCCACCACCTTCGCAAGGTATTCGTTGTCAGTGCGGCCGGCGTCTTCGGCATAAAACTCGACATCGTCTGTGAAACGGCGGGCGAATTTCACGGCCTTCACCGCCCGCTCGAGGATTTCCTCGCGGTTGGAGTTGAATTTATAACGGATGTGGGAGTCCGAAGTGCCGATTCCGGTGTGGATTCTCCCCCTTTTTGCATATTTGAGGGCCTCCGCGGCAGTCTCGATATCCTTTTCCACGGCCCTCGAAAGGGCGCAGACAACGGGCTCGGTGACGGCCTTGGATATTTCCACGACGGACTGGAAATCACCGGGGCTGGATATGGGGAATCCGGCCTCGATGACGTCCACGCCAAGGGCTTCCAGCGACCTTGCCACATGGATTTTCTCCACTGTGTTCAGCTGGCAGCCCGGGACCTGTTCCCCGTCCCTGAGGGTGGTATCGAATATGTAAACTCTATCGGCCATGCCTCGCTACTTTCCTGGACGAAGGGCCCTGACCGCGGCGCCTGCCTGCCAGAGTTCGCTTTCCCTGAGGGCCTTGAGTTCCTTTTCCAGGCCTTCGCGATAGCCGGGCTTGGAGTTTGAGTCGATGGATATCTGGGCCTCGGTGCCGTTTGCCACGCTCTCGTACAGACGCTCGAACACCGGTTTCGTGGCATCATGGAAGGGTCCCATCCAGTCGAGGGCTCCCCTCTGGGCCGTGGTGGAGCAGTTGGCGTACATCCAGTCCATGCCTTTCTCGGAGAAAAGGGGCATGAGGGACTCGGTGAGCTCCTCAACCGTCTCGTTGAAGGCCTCGGAAGGGGTGTGGCCGTGCTCGCGGAGGGTCTCATACTGAGCAAGGAAGATACCCTGAATCGCTCCCATGAGGGTCCCTCTTTCGCCGGTGAGGTCGGAATAAACCTCCCTCTTGAAATCGGTCTCGAAAAGATAGCCGGAGCCGATGCCGATGCCGAGGGCGAGAGTCCTCTCCAGAGCCTTCCCGGTGGCGTCCTGCCAAACAGCATAGGAGGAATTAACTCCCCTTCCCTGCACGAAAAGCCTGCGAAGGGAGGTTCCGGAGCCCTTGGGCGCTACCATGATCACATCCACATCCTTGGGAGGGACTATTCCCGTGCGGTCGTTGTAGGTGATGCCGAAGCCGTGGGAGAAGTAGAGGGCCTTTCCGGCGGTAAGGTGTTTCTTTACGACAGGCCAAACGGCAATCTGAGCGGCATCGGAGACGAGGAACTGGATGATCGTGCCTTTTTCGCAGGCTTCCTCAATCTCGAAGAGGGTCTCTCCGGGCACCCATCCGTCGGCGACGGCTTTGTCCCAGGTCTTGCCCTTCCTCTGGCCGACTATCACCTTGAAACCGTTGTCCCTGAGGTTCAGTCCCTGGCCGGGGCCCTGGACACCGTATCCGATGATAGCGATTGTTTCGTCCTTGAGGACTTCATGAGCTTTTTCGAGGGGAAATTCCTCGCGGGTGACGACATTTTCGAGCACTCCGCCAAAATCAAGTTTTGCCATGGTAAAATTATTTTTAGTTATCTGTAATCTTTGATTTCATATTCGCCGTTCCTGGGGACCGCGACGCGGCCGGAACGGACGAACTGCAGGACTCCGAAAGGCTTGACCGACTCATAGAAGGCTGAAGTCTCCCTGATGGTGCCCGTTTTCTGGAGGACCGTAAACGACTCGTTCATTTCCAGGATTCTCGCATGATGGGTGGAAAGAAGGTTCTCTATCTGCCCGGAGGCGATGAGGGACTTCGAAGGCACCTTGCAAAGGGCCAGCTCCCGGTAAACTATTTCATCGGAGGTGTAGAAGGTCGCGCTGATTACGTCAACCCTCTTTTCTATCTGTTTCACGGCGTCCTCTATCCTCCTGAGGGTGGCGTCCGTGGTAATCG
>CAMOVV010000193.1 GCA_946627685.1 uncultured Bacteroidales bacterium | reverse complement strand
GGCTCCGCGATGGCCTTCCCGGCCGCCCAGGGCAACGCTCCAGTGAACAAGACCGTTTCCATCAACACCTACCAGCCTTCCGGCAATCCCGGGCCCTTCGTGTTCCCTGGCATCCACAGGGTGCAGATCAATCCCAGGCTCAATCCGGTGTACTGCTTCGGGAACCTGGTCGCAGGCGAGTGCAACAAGATGGGAGTCACGGCGGGAGAGAGCATTTCCGACGCTCCCGGCAAGACCCCGTTCAACCCTCTCTTCCTCTTCGGAGGCCCCGGTCTCGGCAAGACCCACATCGCCCAGGCCATCGGCATCGCCATCAAGGAAAAATATCCCGACCTCATCGTCCTCTATGTCACGGGCAATGAGTTCAAGAACCAATATATCGACGCCACCCACGTCCGCAACAAGCTCACCGATTTCTTCGCCTTCTACATGAAGATTGACGTCCTTATCGTGGACGACATCCAGGAGCTCCGCGGCGACGGCTCCCAGGACGCGATGTTCAACATATTCAACCATCTCCACGAGAATGGCAAGCAGTTGATATTCACCTCCGACAGGGCCCCCGTAGATCTCCAGAATTTCGAAGACAGGCTGCTCTCCCGTTTCAAGTGGGGACTTTCCGTCGAGCTCTCCAGGCCGGACTACGCCACCAGGCTTTCCATGCTGAAAGCCAGATGTTTCCGCGAAGGTGTGTCCATCAGTGACAACGTGCTCGAGTTCCTTGCCTCCAGGGTCAAATCCAACTTCCGTGAGTTGGAAGGGGCCCTCATTTCCCTCGTTGCCCACGCCACGCTGGCCCACATGGAGGTGACGGTTGAAATGGCCTCCGCCATTACCGACAAGATTGTCGGCGAGGAGCGCGCCGAAGTCTCCATGGAGAAGGTCCAGAGGGTGGTGTGCGAGTATTTCAAGATTACCAGGGATTCCCTCCTTTCCAAGTCGCGCAAGCGCCAGATTGTTCAGGCCAGGCAGATCGCCATGTACATGAGCCGCAACCTCATTTCCGGCTGCTCCCTATCCACAATCGGCTCCGAACTGGGAGGCAAGGACCACGCGACAGTCCTCCATGCCTGCAACACCGTGTCGGACCTTATGTCCACGAGCAAGGCTTTCCGCCAGTATGTGAACGACATCGAAAAGATGCTTGTTCCCGTAAACGCTTGATTTTACGTCTATGGGCAAAGTTCTAATCGCACCGTCCCTCCTCGCCGCCGACTTTCTTCACCTTGAGGAGGCCGCCCGGCTTGTCAACGACCATGCTGACATTTTCCATCTCGACGTGATGGACGGCACCTTCGTCCCCAACATTTCTTTCGGTTTCCCGGTTGTGGAAGCCCTTCGCCCGGTTGCGAAGAAGCCCATGGACGTCCACCTGATGATTGTCCATCCGGAGAAATACATAGAGCGTTTCGCCAAGGCGGGCGCGTCCATGATAAGTTTCCACGAAGAAGCCGCCGAGGCCGACGGCTCCGATCCCGCGGAGATACTGAGGTCCATCCGTTCCTTCGGCGTCAGTCCTGGACTTGTCGTGAACCCCGATATCCCGGCGGAAAAGCTCTTCCCTTATCTGGAGCTTTGCGATTTCGTGCTGATAATGTCGGTGTTTGCCGGTTTCGGCGGGCAGAAGTTCATCGAGTCCTCCTATGAGAAGATCCGCGCGGTCAGGAAGGAAATCCTGCGAAGGGGCCTTGATGTCAAGATTGAGGTCGACGGGGGAGTAGGGCCTTCCAATGCGGCCGCCCTTGCGGATGCAGGAGCTGAAATTCTTGTCGCCGGAAGTTCGGTTTTCAAGGCTGCCGACCCTGCCGCGGCCGTAGCCGCCCTCCGCGGCCAATCCTGCGAACAGGTTTAGATAATATACCCTATCTCTTTGAATCCAAATTCTTTCTGAAGGCCTTCGCGTGTGCTGACCTTCAGCAGTCCCGACTTTGCGACCCCGTCGATACGGCCTTCGAATATCTCTCCTGCGAGAAGGTCGCGGAACTCGTGCCATTCTCCCTTCCTGTACAGTAGGGCGGAGTATTCCCGGTCAAGGCTTTCCCTTCCTTCCTCGCTTGAAAGTGAAGGAATCCTGGCGCTCATCAGCCCGCAGATTCTTTCGAGGGCCCCGGCCGGGTCGGTTTCCCTTCCTGTCTGCGCCGCGAGGGAAGTGGGATTCGCAAGACCAGGGGGAAAGTCTTTCTCATTCAGGTTCAGTCCTATTCCTATGATGCTTCGGGTGATTTCTTTCCCCGAGAGGGAATTTTCAATCAGCATTCCGCAGATTTTCCTGTTCCCGGCATAGATGTCGTTGGGCCATTTTATTTTGGCCTGCAATCCTTCCGACGCGAGGAAATCCCTGACGACGAGGGTGGCCATCCTGCTGATGGCGAACTGCTCCGAAGCCTCCAATCCTTCGAGGCTTCCTCCCTTGCCGCCTTTGAGCACAACGGAGAAGGTCAGGTTGTCCCCCGGGGCCGAATGCCAGCGGTTCCCCCTCTGCCCCCTTCCCTTATACTGCTCCCTGGCGGCTATGACCGACAAATCATCAATCTCAAGAATCCTTCTTGCAGCCTCGTCATTCGTAGAATCCAGCGAGTCATGCCAGAAGATTTTCATCTTGTTTTCCATTGGTTTGGTTTTTGATTATATTTGTAACTGCAAAAATACGAACTTTTATGATTACACATGATTTGAGGGTTCTGGCCGATGCGATGCTGGACAAGAAAGGACAAAGGGTCATCGGCATAGACCTCCGCAAAATCGGCGTCTCGATTACCGACCATTTCGTTATATGCAGCGCTGATTCCACAACCAACGTGGCTGCGATAGCCGACAACGTGATTGAGAAAATGAAGACCGAGCTGGGGCGCCGGCCTCTCCGCTCGCAGGGATTCGGGAACGATTTCTGGATTATAATCGACTACGGTGACATCGTGGCCCATATTTTTCTCAACGAATACAGGGACTTCTACCGTCTGGAGGACCTCTGGGCGGACGCTCCCCACAAGGAATACAAGGTGAGGAAGGTGGCGCACAAATCCCCTGAGAGCAAAGAGAAACAGTAATGGACAAGCAGAATTCAGATATGGGCGGCGGCCAGGACCCCAACAGGAAAATAGTGAAAATCAGGTTCAACCTTTCATGGTTATACCTTCTTCTTATCGGAGGTATCTTCTGGCTGCTTTATACCCGGGACGGGGCTAATCCCCAGAAGATAGAATGGGCCCAGGTCCAGAGCTTCGTCCTTTCGGGCGACGTGAAGGAAATCCGTTTCGTGCGGAACAACTACAAAGGCACGGTCACTGTCAAGCCGGACCGCCTGTCGAAATATGCCGATTATTTCGGGGGCAACGTTCCCAAATCCTCCCCTCACTTCTTCTTCCTTGTATCGGACAAGTTCGATGCGGAAAAGGAGTTCGGAGCCCTCAATGCCGAGCTCTCCGCCATCGACCAGGTGAAGGTGGTGATGGAGAACGAGAGCAAGGCCTGGCTTGAGGTCCTGGAGTGGCTCATTTTCCCCATCCTCCTCATTCTGATGTATGTGTGGATGTTCCGGGGAATAGGCCGCAACATGGGTCCCGGAGGCGGTCAGGGAGGGATTTTCTCTGTAGGGAAGTCCACGGGCCGCCTTGCTGACAAGACTAACGTGAGCGTCACCTTCAAGGATGTCGCGGGACTGTACGGGGCCAAGGAAGAGGTTATGGAAATAGTTGATTTCCTGAAGGCTCCGGAAAAATACACCAAGCTTGGCGCCAAAATTCCCAAGGGCGCCCTGCTCGTCGGCCCTCCGGGCACCGGCAAGACCCTT
>CAMOVV010000192.1 GCA_946627685.1 uncultured Bacteroidales bacterium | reverse complement strand
CACGGCGGCTCCCATTGCCGAGACCAACGCCAAGTTGCTGCGTGCCTCGATCGGTGCGGTGCTCCCGGAAGGGGGCGAACTCTCCGATGCGCAGTCCCTTACCGTCGGCGGCCAGCCTTCCGAGTATTATACCCTGACCGAAGACGGCTCCGTCAAGGCCTATGCCGTGAAATCCACGGTCGTCGGTTTCGGCGGTCCGCTCACCCTGATGGTGGGCCTGACCCCGGAAGGCGTCGTCTATAATACGTCCGTCCTGTCCCACCAGGAGACGCCCGGCCTGGGCGCCAAGTGCAACACGGACGAGAAGTTCATGGCCCAGTGGAAGGGCTTCGATACCGCGCAGAAGATCCTGAAAGTGAAGAAGGACGGAGGTGACGTCGATGCGATCACCGCCTCCACGATCACTTCCCGGGCCTATGCCACGGCTATCCAGAATGCCCTGGACGCGATCAAGGGCGTCGCTTCCGACGCTGTCTCCGGCGCGTCTGTCAAACCTGAAAATACGGAGGACCCGAGCGATGAGTAAATGGCAACTGATTACCAAAGGACTGGTCAAGGACAATCCGACCTTCGTCCTGCTCCTGGGCATGTGTCCGACCCTGGCCACGACCACGTCGGCCATCAACGGACTCAGCATGGGTCTGGCGACCCTCTTTGTACTGGTCCTGTCCAACATGGCCATTTCCGCCATCGCCCCCGTGGTGCCGGACAAGGTCCATATCCCCGTCTATATCGTGGTCATCGCCACCTTCGTGACGCTACTCCAGTTCCTGATGCAGGCCTATACGCCTGATATCTATGCGACCCTCGGCCTGTTCATCCCGCTGATCGTGGTGAACTGCATCGTCCTCGGCCGCGCGGAGGCCTTCGCCAACAAGCACGGAGTGGTGGATTCCGCCCTTGACGGTCTCGGAGTGGGCGCAGGCTTCATCATCTCCCTCACCGTCCTCGGCATGGTCCGCGAGATTCTCGGCACAGGCTCCGTCTTCGGATGGAAATTCATAACCGGCGACGGCATCCTCGCCTTCGTCATGGCTCCCGGGGCCTTCCTGTGCATGGGTTACCTTATGGTTCTGTTTAACAAATACTTGAAGAAGTAAGGCCATGGAATACCTCTTTATAATCATTTCGGCGATTTTCGTCAACAACATCATGCTGGCCCAGTTCCTGGGCACATGTCCCTTCATCGGGGTGTCCAACAAGCTCTCCACCGCCACCGGCATGTCGATGGCCGTGTGTTTCGTGATGACCCTCGCCACCCTCGTGACCTACCTTCTCAACAAGTATCTCCTCCTTCCCCTGGGTCTTGACTTCCTGCAGACCATAGCCTTCATCCTCGTGATAGCCGCCCTCGTGCAGATGGTGGAAATCGTGCTGAAGAAGGTCAGTCCCTCCCTCTACCAGGCCCTGGGAATCTACCTCCCCCTCATCACCACCAACTGCGCCGTCCTCGGTGTCGCCATCAACGTGGTTACCAAGCAGTTCACCTTCGGAGGCGGACCGGCCCACATGCTGAACCTAGGCGAGGCGGTAGTGTACTCTTTTGCGACGGCTCTCGGTTACGGTCTGGCGATGGTCATTTTCGCCGGCCTGCGCGAGCATCTCGCCCTCAATGACGTCCCCGAAGATTTCAAGGGCGTGCCCATCGCCTTCATCACGATTGGCATCCTCGCCCTCGCTTTCATGGGATTTTCCGGAATCGTTTAAATAATTTACTTTCGCAAGAGCGAAATTTATCTTTATTTTATTATGAAAAAGCTTCTTTTGATTCTTGCCCTGACCTTCGGCATCGCCTCGGTCGCCAGCGCCCAGTCCAGGGCCATCGGCGCCCGTCTCGGCTACGGGGTCGAGCTCAGCTATCAGCATTATCTCCAGCCTGACGCCTTCCTGGAGGCCGACCTCGGCCTCGACCTCGTCGGCAAAGGCGGCTTCAAGGCTACCGCCATCTATGACTGGGAAATCGCCCATCCCGACTGGACTTCCCAGGGAGAATGGATGATTTACGCCGGTCCCGGAGCCTCCCTCGGCGTCCTCTGCAACGACAAGGATTCCGCTTCTGGCTTCATGCTTGGCATCTGCGGCCAGCTCGGCATCGAATACACCTTCCCCATCCCCCTTGCCCTTTCCCTGGACATCAGGCCCCAGATAGGCTACCATTTCGGGGATTCCGGAGTCTATTCGGCCGGTCTTTTCGGCCTTATGCCCACATTCGGAATCAGGTACAGGTTCTAAGGCAGTTCTTTTAAACAATCCGGGCTGAAGCCTTTCGCGCCTTGAGCGGCGGAGCAGGTTTCAGCCCGGATTCGTTGTCTTTCCGGCTTTTCCCGGGGAGATTCTTCACTTGAGATTCTTCACTTCGTTCAGAATGACAGTCGTGTCATTCTGAGGCAGGCAGGCTGCCCGCCGAAGAATCCGCCTTACAGCACCGACACGGTCTGGAGGGTGTTGTAGAGCTTGTAGATGGCTTCGGAGAAGGCGCCGTCAGAGAAGCTGTCGGAGAACTCTTTGCCGGGGACGGCAATGTTTATAGCCGTGACGTTGCCGCGGATCATCTTCTTGATTTGCTCCGCGTCGGGATAGCAGATGAGCGCGTCCGCAGCGTCCCTCTCTTCCTTCAGGCTGACGGCGGAACCGTCCTCCAGGGTGAATGTGACAGGGGTCTCGAAGGCGATTTCTCCGACCTTTCCGTCCTTGACCGCGATGTTGAGGTCATAGCCTTCCTCGTGGGCCTCCTTGTAGTACATGTAGGTCATGGAAAGGGTGTAGGTGGCGTTTTCACCCTTGACCTCCACGGGCTTGGTGATGACGGTGAGGCTGTTGCGCTGGTTGGAGTAGGTGGCTATCAAGTCTCCGAGCTCCTCTTCCGCGGGCTTTTCCGACTTGATGGCGTAGTAGAGCTCCTTGACGGCCTTGCCGAACTCATCGCCGGTGAAGTTGGTGCTGAGATAGTCGTCGGGCTCGAAGCTGAAGGCTATGTCGGTGTTCTTCACTCCGGATGCCATCTTCTGCACGGCCCCCTCTTCGAGAAGGTACTGGAGCTTGTTCCAATAGACAGGCTTGCCGTCGGGGCCGGGGAAGGCCCTCTTGTCGGTGGTCTCGCCGTATATCTGCTTGGCGCTGATTATCTTGCCGTCGGTGGCGGTGGCGGTGAAGGGAACGCCCTTCGGGGCGTTTTTGGAGACGGAGGAGATGTAGTTGAGCTCCAGCATGTAGGCCGTCGAGCCGTCGGGGAAGCCGACATACTCCAGGCTCGTCATGAAGGGGCGCTTGTCCCCCGGGTCAACCAGAATCCTTTCGGTGCGGATGCGGTTGTAGCCGTTGTATTTGTAGTTGCTGCGGATAAGGTCCTGGGATATTCCGGGGAGGCAGAATGCGGCCGCGGCCGCTGCCAGGAAGGTTTTTCTGAGGATATTCATAAATAAGCAGTTTTGTTTGTCAGGCAAATATAATGAAAAATGCGTGCCATTGGAAACGGTTTTTGCCTATATTTGCAGTCAGCCACATAATCAATACATGCCAAAACTATACATGTTATGACCTTCTCAATGATTATCCAGCTCCTCATCGTCCTGGCGGCCCTGTATGTCGGGTCCAGGTACGGGAGCCTCGCCCTCGGAGCGATTTCCGGCATCGGTCTCGCCATCCTCGTCTTCGGCTTCGGCCTGAAGCCCGGCACTCCTCCGACAGATGTCATATACATAATAATAGCCGCCGTCACCTGCGCGGGCACCCTCCAGGCTTCCGGCGGCATGGACTGGATGATTCAGATAGCGGAAAAGATGCTGCGCAAGCAT
>CAMOVV010000191.1 GCA_946627685.1 uncultured Bacteroidales bacterium | reverse complement strand
CATATAAATAGTGGTCATTAATTTGTTCGAAACATACAAATATAGTCAAAATCTCGCTTTTACACCTATTTTGTTCCGGAGCCGGGACGTTTCCGCCGTGAAAAATTCATTTTTCTTTACCGCATCCCGGCAGTTTTTGCGATAATCATTTAAATAGTGTAGATTTGTGTAGAACATCATTTTATTTCCTGTTATGAAAATCATATCCAATCCGGTCGCTTTCTTTGCGGCAGCGGCTTTAGTTACATGCTTTTCCTTCATTTCCGGCTGCGGCCGCGGGGCCGACATAAGGGATACCTGGCCTGTTGCCATCGACGGCGGCGCCTGGCCTTCTTCGAGCCATGTGCAGGGGATTGCCGTGGACAAGAAGAACGGCTTCATCTACTGGTCCTACGCCACGAGAATCGTAAAGACGGACCTTCACGGAGAGGTGCTTGGGACGGTTGAAGGCATTCTCGGCCATCTCGGCTGCATGGCTTTCAACGAAGAGGACGGCAAGGTGTACGCCTCCCTGGAGTATTCCGACGATGAAATCCAGAAGGGGATTCTCAGCATCATGAAATCCGACCGGAAGTTCGACGTCGCCTCCCTCGTCGCGATTATCGACGGAAACAAAATCGACAGTGTCGGAATGGAGGCGTCGGAGTCTGGTGTCATTGAGGCCGTGCTACTGCCGAAGGTCGTTGAAGACTACAAGGCTGTCGTGGACGGAAAAAGCCACAGGTATGGTTGCAGCGGCATAGACGGGGTCAGCTTCGGTCCTGCATTCGGAAAGACCTCGGGAGAAAAATTCCTCACCGTGGCCTATGGCGTTTACGGGGACACGACCCGCACCGACAATGACAACCAGATACTGCATCAGTACTCGATGGACAGCATCCGGGCTTACAAGGAAGTCTTTTCGCAGGACAACATGCCCGAGGACGGTCCCGCCCCCGACGGAGAGTATTTCGTCCGCACCGGCAATACGACGTACGGAGTGCAGAACCTTTGCTGGGACCCGGACTCGAAGAACTGGCTGATGTTCGTTTACCGCGGCAAGAAGTCCGCCTTCCCCAACGGTACCCTCTACATTGCCGACGGCCGGAAGGCTCCGGTCCCTGACGCTGAAGGGAAGATGACGGTTCCTCTCCTTGAAAAGGGCAGTCTCCACGAGGAAAGCGGCATCCGCTACTGGGAAAGCCGGCTGGGCGACACCGGGACGGCACCCCTCGGCGACGGCTATTTCTATATGGCGGAAGACGGCAGGCGTTTTGGCCTTAGAACCGCCCGGATTCACCTGATGAAATGGACGGGAAATACCCCGGACCCGTTTGAGGAAGTCCCCGCGAAGGAAATCTCTCCTTCCCCTGCCATGATTGACACCGTGTTATACAATCCGGCAACGGATTGGATGAAGGATGCAGGGGTCGGTGCTTTCATGCATTTCCTTCCCGGTTCGACCGCCTTGGTAGAACAATTCGACGTGGATGCCCTCGTAGAACAGCTTTCCGATGCCGGAGTGAGATATTTCTATCTTACACTGGGGCAGAATGACGGTGTCTTGAACGCTCCCAATCCGGTTTATGACAGCATTTCACGCTATAAGGCCGGAGAGAGGACGTCACGCCGCGACCTGCCCATGGAACTCGGCCTCAAGCTTAAGGAGAAGGGAATCCGTTTCCTGCTTTACCTGCCATGCCAGACTCCCAACCGGGACCGTCAGGCCGTGTGGAATTTCGGCTTCGAGGACGAGAAGGGCGCGGACAGGAACATTGAGGTGGAAGGGGACTACGACCGTTTCATCAGTATGGAAGGCTGCCGGAATTGGGCTAAGGTAATCAATTGGTGGTCTGCTCATTACGGGGATATCGTGAGCGGCTGGTGGTTCGACGGCGGCTACGAGTGGTGCGGCTTCAACGATGAACGGGCACAGATTTACGCCCATGCAGTGAAGGATGCCAATCCCGGGGCCGTCGTGACCTTCAATCCCGGCTGCAGTTTCAAGAGATGGACCTGTGCGGAAGACTACACTGCAGGGGAGATCAACGAACCTCTCGAGGTGAAGGTTGCAGGCCGATGGAAAGGAGGCTCCCAGGCTCAGATACTTACATATCTCGGTCCCAACTGGGGACGCAGGGAGTGCCGTTTCTCCGACGATGAGATTGTTCCATGGGTGCAGTCGGTAGTCGCCAACGGTGGCGCGGTTACTTTCGATGTCGGTCCGAATTACGATTCGGCCGCCGGCCCTGTCGGAACGATTTCGCCGGAACAGGCCGCCCAACTGAAACTCATCGTTTCCTCCCTGAAGGACTGACGGTTCGGTCAGTTTGAAAAACAGGGGCTGACCGCGATGGCCAGCCCCTGTTTTCGTGTCGCAACCCTTGTCGTCAGTATTTGATGCTGACGTCGATCCCGTCATGGTGGTTCTCAAACTCCATGAACATGGTCTTGCTGGATGCATCCCATTCGGAGGTGAATTCTACGGGGGTGCCGCCGCGTGATACCGTTATGGCCTTCGGCTCTGAAGGGAGGTATATCCTCATCGCATTTGTCGTGTTGTAGGGACCTTTTACGTTGAATGTGTAGTTCCTGCCCTTGACGACTTCATCGTATGCGCGCGATGCGGCCGCAATAATCTGGGGCTTCCTTTTATGATCGATCTTGCGGAGGTCGAAAAGGAGGGCTCTCTTGCCGGGATTCACGACCTTTTCCGTAATGACGGGAAGCTTCGGATCGAAGAGGTCCACGTACAGGCCTTCGGCAGTGTAGGGGGTGGTGTCGGCGTTCTCGTCGATGACGGAGATGATGGTGTAGGGACCGCGCTCGAGGTAGAAGGAGTTCTTGAATTCGAGGGTCTCTCCGGTAGAGTCGTAGAGCTGCTTGACCTTTTCCACAAGGGTCTTGTCCCCGCCTTTGTAGTACACCATTTCCTTGGGGTTCTGGCGGATGACGCAGACCTTTCCCTTGCCGCAGCCGTAGGTGCCTTCCTCAGCATCCTTGGGAACGCCCAGGAGCTCGAAAAGATGGTTTACGGGCTTGTCGTAGTGGTTGTCGCCGGTATTCCACCATTCCGGAACGTCCTGGAAGAGATCGTTGTCGCGGCTCGCATAGACGAGGATGCCTCCGTTTTTAACCCAGTTCGCGATATAGGTGTGCTGGGACTCTTCCATGGGCTTCTGGTTGGAATAGCTCATAAGAAGCACCTTCACGTCCTTCCAGGTGTCGGGATACTGCATGTTCTCCATGTGGACGAAGTGGACGGGAACGCCTCTTTTCATGAAGGGGTTCACGAGACCGAAGAAGTTGGAAATCTGAGGGTCGTTGGTCTCGGTCATCTCCTCGTGCGTGCGGTCTAAATCTATGAACTCGCTGACATTGGTCCGGAGGCTGGGCTTGGTGGGGACATCCCTCGCTACACCCTGGAACATGATGGAATTGGCCATCACCACGCTGATGCCGTTGGCGCCGCTTACCTTGTTGTCGGACAGGGGCATCTTCTGGAACATGTCGTACATGATGCCGACCTGGGTGGAGTAGGAGCGGGGAATGTAGTCTTCTTCTTCGCTGTTGGGACCGACGGGGTATTTACGCTCGTAAACCCTTTGAGGCCAGGGGATTACCTGATAATAATTGTTTTTGGGATAGAAGAGCTGGGCGGCTATGATGGCCTCGTAGTTGTTCTTGTAGTCATCCCAGTCCTTGATGTTGTCCTCGATGGGGTCGGAGAGGAAATAGACTCGGCGGCCGGTTGGGGCGGTCATGGATTCCATGCAGCCGAATTCGAGGAAGGCCGTTTCAAAGCATCTTTCCCTG
>CAMOVV010000190.1 GCA_946627685.1 uncultured Bacteroidales bacterium | reverse complement strand
TGCCGAGGGCGGCGTACTGCTGGCACCTGTCCATCTCGTCCTCCACGAGGTTCACGCTCCATACGGTGGACCACCACGGGGCGATTTTTCCCCTCCAGGCAAGGTTCCACGCGAAAGTGTTGGGAGTGACGTTGGAAAGGGGGGATTCGCAGAACTGGAAAATAAGGTTCTGGTCGGGGCGGAAGCTGTAAGTGGCGCTCACTCCAAACGAATAGACCTTATAGAGACCACTGGAGAACTTGCTCCAATAGTAAACGTCAATCGGGGTGGAATCATACTCATAGCCTCCGATATAGATAGGCTGCTTGCCGAAAGTGAAGGAGAAACGCCTCGAGGCCTTCCAGTCTATCCACAGGAAATCGGTGGCATTGAAGATGTTATGCTCATTGTACGCCGCCTTCACCAGTCTCTGGCGAATCCTGTATGTGACGGAAGGGGAAATATGGCCGGATACGTTGAAGTTGAAATAGTCTCCGGAGAATATGCCCTTATGCGCCATCCCGCCGCCAAATTCATTATGGAAATTGCCTCTCGCCTCGAAGAAAAGCTTGTCCACAAGATGCAGGGTATCCCCTCCCGCAGCAAATGCAGGAAGGAACAAAGTAAACGCAACAAGGACGGAAAACAGACGTTTAGCCGCCATTTCCTAAAGTTATGCTTCGCTGAAATCCTCTTTTCCGACTCCGCACATAGGGCAGACCCAATCCGCGGGAAGGTCCTCGAAAGCGGTTCCGGGGGCTATTCCGTTATCGGGATCTCCAACCTCGGGATCATACTCGTACCCGCACACGTCGCAAACATATTTCTTCATGGCTGAAAATATTTAAGTGTTGTATTTAAAATCTATAACTTTCCGGCAAATTGCCTTCCCCACTCGACGCAGGATTCAAGGGCTTCACCGTCAGGGACCCATGTCAGCCTGAGGCCTTCATCCACCACCTCGAAACCCGCCCCGGAGAGGCTTTCGGACATCATCTTCACGGCCTCTCCGCTCCAGCCGTAGCTGCCGAAGGCCGCGGCCTTCTTTCCTTTGAGCCTCATTCCGTGCATCATCTCGAGAATGCCGCTGATTGCATAGGAAACCCCGAAATTGATGGTGGGAGAGCCCACTAGGACGGCCCTGGAGTGGAAGACCTCGGTGAGAATGTCGTTCTTGTCGTCCCTGGAGGCGTTCATAAGCTTCACCGTGGTGGAAGGGGACGCTTCCCTCAGCCCTTCCGCTATCGCCTGGGCCATCTTCCTGGTGGACTGCCACATCGTGTCATATACTATGGTCACCTGGTCCTCCTTGTAGGAATCCGACCAGAGGAGGTATTTCTCCACGATTGCGGAAGGTTCTTTCTTCCAGATTACCCCGTGGCTGGGGCAGATGAGGCGAAGGGGAAGGTTCATGCCCAGAATCTCCTTCACCTTGCGTGCGGCCATGGGGCTGTAGGTGCTGAGGATGTTAGCGTAGTATTTCTCAGCTTCACGGAAGAGGATATCGCGGTCCACGTCTTCGTCGTAGAGCGATTCGGAGGCGAGGTGCTGTCCGAAACCGTCGTTGGAGAAGAGGATTCCCCCGTCGCCGGACCAATAAGTGAACATGGTGTCCGGCCAGTGAAGCATGGTGGCTTCGATGAAGGTGAGGGAGCCGGAGGCCAGTTCAAGCTTGTCGCCGGTCTTGACATTGACGAAGTTCCAGTCCTGATGGTAGTGGCCGCGGATGATGGCCTCACCCTTTTTGGTGCAGTATATGGGGGTGGACGGAATCTCCCTCATAAGCTCGGGAAGGGCTCCGCTGTGGTCCGACTCATTGTGGTTCATGACAATGAAATCGATGGAGGAAAGGTCCACCTCCTCCTTCAGCCTGGAGACGAATTCCTTGTCGTAGGGCCCCCAGACGGTGTCGATGAGGACGGTCTTGCCGCCGTCCCTGAGAAGGTATGAATTATAACTTGAACCATGACCGGTGGAGAGTTCGTTGCCGTGGAAGCTCTTGAGCTCCCAGTCAACCTTGCCCACCCATGTAACTTTATCTGTGATTTTCTTTGCCATGGTGCAAATTTAAATAAAAATCATTAATTTTGTTAGACAAATACGACAGCCGTGATTAAAGCTTAAACCAAATGAAAGTCAGCATCAAGGAAATTACGACCCACAGGGGTCTGAGGGACTTTGTCCATTTTCCCAACGAACTCTACAAGGACAATCCTGTCTATGTTCCACAGATTGAAATGATTGACATCAACACCTTCGACCCGGCCAAGAACAGGGCCTTCGAGGTGTGCGACGCGAAATTCTGGCTGGCCCTGGATGAGAACGGGAAGACAGTCGGTCGCGTGGCAGGAATAATCAACCATAAATACAATGACAAGGTCGGAAAGAAAATCTGCCGCTTCGGCTGGATAGATTTCATTGATTCCCAGGAGGTTGTCAAAGCCCTTCTGGACACCGTGGAAGCCTTCGCGAAGGAAAACGGGATGGAGGAAATCGAGGGGCCGGACGGTCTTCTGGAATTTGACGTCACCGGAGTGCTCGTGGAAGGCTTCGACCAGCTTCCCACCCCTTACGGGAAATACAACGACCCCTACTATGAGCCGAGGATTCTCGCCGAAGGCTATGTTCCCTCCACCGACTACGTGGAATTCCTCATCACAATCCCCGAGGCCATGCCCGAGAAACACGCGAGGCTGGTGGGAATAGTCAAGGAAAGGTACGGCCTGAAACAGGCCGAGCTGAAGAAGAAAAAGGACATCCTGCCCTATCTCGACGGGGTGTTCGACTGCATGAACCGCTGCTACAGTTCCCTCCACGGCTTTTCCGAGCTCAGCAAAGGCATGTGCGAAGACCTTCTGAACAACTTTTTCACCTTCCTCAACCCGGACTACATCTCCATCGTCCTCAACGGAGAGGACAAGGTGGTCGGGTTCGGAGTCCTGCTTCCCGACCTCTCCAGGGCGATGCAGAAGGCGAAAGGCTATCTCTTCCCCTTCGGCTTCATCCATCTGCTGAAAGCCCTCAAGAAAAACGACACGATGGACGCCCTCCTCATAGCCATCCTGCCCGAGTACCAGAGCAAGGGAGTGAACTCCCTCATGTTCGAAAAACTCATCCACAACTGCCGCAGGGACGGATTCACCAAGCTCGAAAGCACCCGTGAGCTCGCCGACAACATCGCCGTGCAGAATCTCTGGAGCAAACTCGAGCACAGGCAGCACAAGAGAGCCAGAACATACAAAAAACAACTGTAAACCATGGGAAAAGAAAATTCAACAAGAATACAGACATCCCTGCTGAACGGGATTGAACGCAAGGTCCTGATCTGGCTTGCCGAAAGACAGCCCCGCTGGGTCGTTTCCGACACTCTCACCTTCGTCGGATTCATCGGCTCGGTAGTGACGGCCCTCGGATACGTGCTCACAAACTTCGATTACCGCTGGCTCTGGCTGGCTTCGCTCGGCTTCGTAATCAACTGGTACGGAGACTCCCTCGACGGCTCCCTCGCAAGGGTCAGGAAGACCCAGAGGCCGGTGTACGGCTTCTATATCGACCACACAATGGATGTCATAAACGAGATGTTCATCTTCCTCGGAGTGGGCGCGTCGATACTTATGAGATTCGATATCGCAGCCGTCCTTCTGATACTGTATCTTGCATTGACAATCAATGTAGATACAAATGCTCACCTAAAGAATGAGTTTAAGCTCACGTACGCCGGTCTCGGCCCCACCGAGTTCCGCATTCTGGTGATTATCGTCAACACCCTTTTCATCTTCATAAGGCCCCTCAGGGAGTTTTCCGCCGGAGTCTCCCTCTTC
>CAMOVV010000189.1 GCA_946627685.1 uncultured Bacteroidales bacterium | reverse complement strand
GGAGTGGAAGGAGCCGCATGGGGAACCGGCGTCGCCGAGACCCTGACGGCCGTTTTCATTCTGTGGTACACCATGGTCAAGTCGAAGGACCTCAGGATAGTAGGGGAGGAAGGCTCTTTCAGGCCCACCAGGAAGGTCCTGGACAACGCCTTCGGGATTACCGGCCCCCTGTGGCTGCAGAACGTGGTAATCAGGGGAGCCTATATAATGGGGACCGTCATAGTGGCCCCCCTCGGCCCCGTGTCCATCGCGGCCAACATGTTCGCCGTCTCTGCCGAAAGCTTCTGCTATATGCCGGGGTACGGCATTTCCGAAGCCGCCACCACCCTTGTCGGACAAAGCCTCGGGGCGGACCGCAGACCCGTGGCTCGGAGATTCGCGTGGATTTCCGTATTCCTTGCCGGCGGCACGATGTCGGCGCTCGCCATCCTTATGTTCATCTTCGCGCCCCAGATGATGTCTATCCTGAGCAACGATCCGGAGGTTATCGCCCTCGGGGCCAAGGTCCTTAGGATAGAGGCCTTCGCCGAGCTCCTCTACGGGGTCTCCATAGCCGGATACGGCTCCTGTGTCGGAGGAGGGGACACCCTTGTGCCGAGCTTCATGAATTTCGGCAGCATGTGGGTGGTGCGGATCGGCCTCGCCGCCATCCTTACACCCAAAATCGGCCTTGCAGGCTACTGGATTGCCATGTGCATAGAACTCAACGTCCGCGGACTCCTGTATATATGGAGGCTGCGCGGAGAGAAGTGGATGAGGCTGAAAGTGGTGTCCGGAAACAGCTGAACTACCGCACGATAATTTTGCAGTCGGCGGGAGCGAGGATGTTCTCGTCGATTGTCACTGAACCCACCGCGTCGGCCGTGATGCATCCGCTCCGTGGGTTCTTGATGTTTGTGATGGAGCCCTTGATGGTCGCCTGCACCGTGGAATCTTCGAAAATCCTGTCGCTTGCGGCGTCGAAGGTGCAGTCTTCCAGGACAAGATTCTCGGCGTAGCACAGGGGCTGCTCCCCGCCGATATGGCACCTCACGAGCCTGAGGTTCTTGGAATGCCAGCCGAGGTACTCCCCGTCGAGATACGAGTCGTAGATGGTGACGTTCTCCGTCTCCCAGAAAGAGTCCTTGGTGACGATTTTCGCATTGCGGACCACGGCGTTCTTCACATATTGGAACACGTATTTTGAGTCGCTTTCAAGGCCGTCCACGTCAATGTCCTCGCAGAACATGAAGGGATAGGTGCCGTCATGAAGCTTTACGTTTCTTATCTTCAGGCCCTTGACCTTCCAGAAGGTCTCGTCCGCATCGTTTATTACGACGTTTTCCAGGCTGAGGTTTTCCATCTCCCTGAAAAATTTGGGACCGTCGATTGTGCAGTTCTTCATCTCCATGTCGGTGGAATACCAGATGGCGCTGCGGGAGCCCGCGGCGAAGTAGCAGTCTTCGATTTTCGAGCCGTGAACATGCCACCAGGGATATTTCCCGTAGAAGCGGCAGCCGCTGGCTTCCAGATTCTTGCAACATTTTATTCCGGATTCGCCGTCGAGTATTTCGATGTTTTCAAGACGGGTGTCTTTTATGGCGAAAAGGGGACGTTCTCCCCCGAACTTCTGGTCTTTGATTATTTCCATATCATAAAAATTCCGGGCGGTATATCCTGCAAAAATCCCGCCAGTGTAATAATCCCGAGAAATGTGTATTTTTGAGACCATGAAACCACTCAAGTATCTATTCCTAGTCCCCTGCGCTGCCAACCTGGCAGGCCATCTGACCGGCGTGTCCTGGCTCCATATCGTGTCCAAACCTCTTCTGATGCCTCTCCTGGCCCTGTCTGTGTGGTTTTGGATGAAAGAACATGGTGTCCGGGGAGTCAGGACCATCCTTATCCCCGCGGCCCTGACAGCAGGGACTTTGGGCGATATCCTGCTGATGTTCCACGGGTCCGGACCCTTCATGGCCGGCATGGCTGCATTCTTTTTGGGGCATATACTTTATTTCTGCGCCCTGCCCGCCCCTTGGAAAGCAGGCGGAGTGTCAGGCAAACTGTTTATTTGCCTTTTATTTGCCGCCCTGCTCGCCGGAGTGCTGTCGCTCGCGGGAGGATTGCCCCTTGCCGGCGTCATGAGCATATGTGTGAAGATATACGCCGGGATGTTCGCCCTGTTGGTTGCAACGAGCGTCGCAGCCGCACTGCTCCGGGGAAAGCCTTTCTATCTCGTAACCGCCCTAGGCTTCCTGCTGTTCGCCTTTTCGGATTATTTCGTGGCCCAGGGAGCATTCACTGATGTTTCCATCCCGATGCGGGGCTTCGTGGTCATGTCTTCATACATCGTCGCCCAGGCGGTAATCGCCTTTTCTCTCGCTGCTGAAGAAATCATGGAATGGGAACGTACGGAATATGGTGTCAGGGTACGACGCCTGTACAGCCTCCGGGATGCCCTCATGGCTGATGAAGATGCTTTTGTCCATGCGTTCGAGGAAGATTTCGGGAAAGGGGAATTCGAGGCATACACGACGGAGCTCGGCTTCCTGTACAACGATATCCGGCATACTCTCGTCCATCTTCGTGACTGGATGGAGCCCCGGGCTGTCTCCACTCCTTTCATTCTATGGCCCGGAAAAAGCCGCGTCTTCCCTGAACCATACGGCAAGGTACTGATAATAGGGCCATTCAACTATCCTCTCCATCTTGTGGTCGCCCCTCTCGCCGCAGCCATCGCTGCCGGAAATACGGCCGTGGTCAAACCATCCCGGCAGACTCCTTCCGTGTCTGCCATCCTCTCCTCCATGCTGCGTGATACCTTCCCTCCGGAAGTCGTCGAGGTGGCTGACGACGGCATCTCAAATGAGGAACTGCTTTCGCGGAAGTATGATTACATATTCTTCACCGGCAGTCCCCGTGTGGGGAAGATCGTGATGGAAGCCGCGTCAAAGCATCTGACCCCGGTTACCCTGGAACTGGGCGGCAAGAGTCCCGCCATAGTCTGCCCCGATGCTCCGCTCCGCCTCGCCTGCGAACGTATAGCCAAGGGGAAATTCATCAATGCCGGCCAGACCTGTGTCGCTCCGGACTATGTCCTCGTGCACGAGTCCGTCCATGATGAATTCATCAGGACGATCAGGAATGTCATCGGGGAATTCTATGGAAGTGTCTCGGTTCGTCCGGAAGAGATGACGTTGATGGCCACGGAACGGCACTTCAGCAGGGTTGCGTCCCTGATTCCCGACGACAAACCTGCCGGTGCAGGCCCCTCCGTCGCGGCAGGAGGCTTCACCGACCCGGAGTTGAATTATATCTCGCCGACCGTTCTCGACGGCTGCAGCTGGAATGACCCGGCAATGCGGGAGGAGATATTCGGACCGGTCCTTCCTGTGTTGACGTTCAAGGATTTGCAGGCCGATGTGATTGACAGGATAAATGCCGGTGAAAAACCCTTGGCCCTGTATCTTTTCACAAAGAACCGTCAGACCGTCCGCACCGTCCTGTCATCGGTATCTTTCGGCGGCGGCTGCGTGAACGATACGATCATGCACCTGGGAAACGAGAACCTTCCTTTCGGAGGTGTGGGCAATTCCGGAATGGGAGCATATCACGGCAAGACCGGTTTCGAGACATTCTCCCACATGAAGTCCATGCTTCTGAAGCCTTCCTGCCTGAACTTCGACCTGCTCAAACCTCCGTACGGGAGAAAACTCCGCTTGATCAGGAAACTGTACAGGTAGGCAGGAGTGAAATAAAAAACCGCAGCGTTTTTGATGTGACCCCCAAAAGTTGGACGGTTTAACATTAGTTACGAGGCCTTAGAT
>CAMOVV010000188.1 GCA_946627685.1 uncultured Bacteroidales bacterium | reverse complement strand
CTTCCGATCTACTCCTCGTCTTAATTCCACAAATTTATAAAAATATATTGGTTTTCCCCCAATAAATAATTCCAAGGTGTCCCCGGGGCCTCGGCCCACGGGGAAAGAATGAGTGCAAAAAACGTTCCCGAGGCCTTCAGGAAGGGTCCACGTCAAGGGCGATGTGACCGGCCCATGACTTTTCCCTGGCGAAGGATTCAACCGCCTCTTTCAGGGCCTTTTTCCTGTCGGTTATGCCTGAGTCCCGGAGCAGGGAGACCCTTATGTGGCGGATGTATTCGCCCGCAAGCATGTCATTTGCAGGAGGATAGGGGCCTGTCACTCGGACAGGGGAAGAAGACGGAGCAGGAACGGGTGAGGCCGTTGTCCCCAGGGCCGCCGCGACTCTGCCGGCAAGTTCCCGTGAAAGTTTTTCAAGGCGGGTCAGCACCCGGTCTTTCATCACGATGCCGACGATTCTTGAATAGGGAGGGTAGGAGAAAAGCCTTCTTTCCTCGAGCATTTTTTCGCCGAGACCGTCCTCCTCTCCGCGCAGGGACCTGTAAACGGGATGGTCCGGCTGCGTGGTCTGGATAATGAAAAGACCCTTTGAACCCCTCCGCCCGCAGCGGCCCCTGAACTGTTCCAGAAGCTGGAGTGCCCTTTCGTCGGCCCTGAAATCCTGCTGGCCCAGAAGCACGTCCGCCTGGATGACGGCAACGAGGGTGAGTCCGCTGAAATCAAAGCCTTTGGCCACCATCTGCGTGCCCACGAGGATATTGATTTTTCCTTCGGAAAAGCCGTCCAGGATGTCTTTGACGTGTTCCCTGCTCTGGGAAGAGTCGCTGTCGAGCCTGGCCACGACGGCGTCGGGAAAGAGGGCCGCCGCCTCCTCTTCTATTTTCTGGGTGCCGCTCCCGAGGGGGACGAGCTCTCCCTTGCAGTCGGGGCAGTGACCTGTAAATGCCTCCTGGTGGCCGCAGTAATGGCAGATGAGCCTCTCGCCGCGGGGGCCCTTGTGGAGGCTGAGCGGAATGCTGCAGTTGGGACAGCGGAGTATCTTTCCACATTCGCTGCATTGCAGGGCGGGGGCCCACGACCTTCTGGAGCGGAGTATCATCACCTGTTCCCCTTTGTCGAGCCTCTCCCTTATTGTTGCGATGAGTTTTCGGGAAAAGCTGCCCTTCATGCCTCTTTTCCTGCGTTCCGCTACGGTGTCTATGACCATCACGTCGGAATCGGGGGCCCCGTGGAACCTCTCGGAGAGGCTGACAAGGGAGTATTTCCCCGTCCGGCAGTTGTATAGGGATTCGAGGGAAGGGGTGGCCGACCCCATGATGATGCCGGCTCCGTGCAGGCGCGAGAGCATCACCGCGGCGTCCCTGGCGTTGTACCTCGGGGCCGGGGAGTCCTGTTTGTAGGAGCTGTCCTGCTCTTCATCGACTATTATCAGGCCGAGGTCCCTGTGGGGAAGGAAAAGGGCGGACCTTGTGCCGAGTATGAGATATCTTCCGCGTCTGATATATGAGGCCGCAGCCCTTTTCGAGGCCGCAGTCTCGCCCGAATGGAAAACCTTCAGGCACGGACCGAAAAAGCCGGACAGCCTCTCTTCGAGCTGGCGGCTGAGGGCGATTTCCGGCACGAGGTAGAGGACGTTCTTCCCCTGCGCGAGGGTCTTGATTGCAAGATTGATGTAGATTTCCGTCTTCCCCGAGCCCGTGACTCCCTTAAGGAGTACGCTTTTTCCGGCTTTGAAGGCCGCTGCAGTCTCGTCCAGGGCCTTCTGCTGGGCAGGAGACAGGGGCTCCGGTGCAAGGGCGGGCGGCAATAGGGAGGAGCCGGAGCCTCGGACGGCTTCGATTTCCGCCTTGAGTTTTTCGGCCTCGAGGATATACCTCTGCCTGGCCGATTTCGCCCCGGGAATTTTGTCTTCCAGCTTCGCGAGCCTGGAGGAGAGTCTTTCCAGCAGCTTTTTTTCGGCTTCCTGGCCGGAAACCTCCATTTTGACGGACGGGTAGGAGGCCTTGTAAACCTCGCCTACGCTGCAAAGGTAGTAGGATGCCATCTGCCTCCAGAAAGCTATTTCGAGGGCATCGACCCTGTCAAGGTCCGTTTCCCTGGAAATGATGTCGGAAACCTTGTCCGGGGAAGGGGAGGGAAGCACGCCGGTGCCGCTGACGACCCCGATATACTCTTTCCTCGCGAAGACAACCTTCACCCTTTCGCCGGTGAGAATCCCTTGCGGAGCTCTGTAGCACGGTTCCCAGGAGAGTCTCAGGGGAAGGATGACGGATATGTAGGTTTGCCCTGTGTCCATGCCGCGAATTTAATGAATTTGGAAAAAAAATCAGTGAAAAGTTTGTGGGGTTAGAAAAAATATCTATATTTGCATTCCCAAAACGAGGTGCTGTAGCTCAGGTGGTAGAGCAATGGACTGAAAATCCATGTGTCGCCGGTTCAACTCCTGCCAGCACCACTCCACACGGCCCGGACTTTTCCAAGTCCCGGCCGTTTTTCTATATTTTTTCAAAAAAATGCCGCTGCAATTAGGTTAAATAAAGTTTTTTGCTTACATTTGTCCGAATTGAAGCAGGTTTATGGCAGAGGACATTCAGGAATCATATCCTTTGGACCCGGAAAAAATCTATCTTTCCACAGACTATCTCACATTGGACACCGATGAGGGGCCGATGACCTTGCGTTTGGGCGCATGGCTCAATGCCGACCCTGTGCGGATCCATCGTATGGTAGTGAGAGAGAAGGTTTTACATGTGGATCAGTACGAGGTCATGACCCCGCTTCAGAGCAAGCTCCGCTATGCGGATCCGGATTATTACAAGAGGTTCATGGGGCTTAACCTGCTTATCGACTTCCCCGGATTCTCCTCTGACATAATCGCCAAGATTCCTTTTGAAAACGACCCCGTAGGTTTCTACAAATGGTGGCGCAAGGGAAAGCACGAAGAGAAGGTCTATCTCTCTAAGGTCAACATGTTCAAGCTTTTCCAGAAGGTGTCCCTCATGGATCCGAAAATCATTCTTAAGAAGGACCTGGACTTTGTCAGGAATTTCTGATATGGACTGGAGGCAGGTCTGCGCCCTCGACACCAGGGCCCGCGAAAAGGATTTCAGGGATGACGACTGGGACTCCGACAATTCATGCAATTATTCAAGTGACGGCAGTAAACTTCTTGATGCCGAGAATTTTCCAGATAAGGTAACGGTGCGTCAGGGGACGAAGGTCATCTGCGACGGAGCCTTCGCCTTCCAGCCCTATATGTCGGACAGGCGGATAGGGGAGGAGGTCCCCGAAGACGAGAGGGTGTCCTACCTTGAAAGAATCGTCCTTCCCGAGGGGCTTACCCATATCGGAAAGGAGGCTTTCAGGGAATGCGGCTGGATGAAGAGCATCCGCCTTCCTTCAACGCTTCAGTTTATCGGGGAGTCCGCCTTTGCCGAATGCTGGGAGCTGAGGTCCGTTTCCTGCCCGTCGTCGCTTGTCGCAATCGGGGACGACGCCTTTTCAAACTGCGCTTCCCTGACGAAGGTCCGTCTGAACAAGGGCCTGAAGGCCATCGGGGCCGGAGCTTTTTTCTGCTGCGAATCCCTCGGGGAGATAACCCTTCCCGCCGGAGTCGAATTCATAGGGGAGGACGCCTTCTCCTATTGCACCTCGCTGAAGAAGATATTCGTTCCCGCGCGCCTTATGGACAGGTACCTCCCGCTGCTCCCCAAGGCCCTCCACCGCAGGCTCCGTCCGCTGAAGTAGTTTCCGTCCTTTTCGGACAGGCCGATAAATTTCTGATTTTTTTGCGTTTTGGAACTTTTTTTCC
>CAMOVV010000187.1 GCA_946627685.1 uncultured Bacteroidales bacterium | reverse complement strand
CCTCTCCCCAGGTCTGGCCCACCGCCCTTCGGACATTCTCCCCCACGGCCATGGTAAGTCCCTGATACCTCTGGCAATGGTCGTCCGCGCACACATCGAAGCGGCTGTGGTCCTCATGGTCCTGCCAGGAAATGAACTCCGGGACTTTCTTCCCGGCTTCCCTGTCAATCACCTTTCCGGAATTGCGCACCGAATCCAGGAAGGTCACGAGAGAAGCCTCCGTCCTTATTTTCATCGCGGCATCGGTGACGAAAGCGGGAGGTTTCCTTTCCGCGCCCCGGTGCGAGACGATGGCCATCAGCCAGGAACGGGAGATAACCGCATGAGCCTTAAGAAATTCCGGCGAAGCGGAAGACTTCATCTCCGAAGAAATGACGCTTAGGAGATAATCCTCCACGCCGACTATGTTAACGGCCGTCACCATACCGTCCTCCACGATGAATTTCAGCCTCCCGGCGAACTTCTGGTCCACCTTCCTCTCCCAGTGGAACTGTTTCCCGATGGTCACCCCGTAAAGGATGAACGAAGGCTCGGCGAAAATGGCGGAACGGGTGAGTCCCCCGAAGAAAAGCTCGTCGTAAAGGACTCCGTTATAATCGATTTTCCCCTCCCTGAAAGAGACTTTCTGGGGTCCCGCCCCATCCGAAATAATCTCGAATACAATCTCTTTGGCGGACATTATCCCCACCTGGATCTTAGGCTGGCGCCGGCGGAGTTTCCAGATGATTTCATCTTCATCGGCTGCGCTCACCGACACCTCGTCCAGCATGGCGGCGATGGCGCTCCGCGACACCTTTTCAAACTCGCTTTCGACGGGACACACAAGTACCCCGGCCATATCGGCGCAGCCGGGAGACATGGTGAGATGGTCCTCCCCGGTGGAGAAATAGTGGCCCGAGCGGTGTTTTTCGCGGAAAACAATCATTCCCCGGTATTCCCCCTCCTCATGCCACACATAGAGATTGAACCTCGGCTCCTTGTCCCCCTCCTTGACCGGGCAGCAGTCGATGACCCGGTAAAAAAGCTTCGCCATGGACTTGGCCGTCCGGGCCCTGAAGGCGAAAATGCCGCGGAGGTATTTCCTGTAGTGGAAGACCCAGGCGTCCTGGATGGATGTCATGTACTCCAGCGGGCCGTAATCCTCGTGCCTCGAAGTGTGGGGAAGAAGGGAGGAGATGTCGTTCTCCAGGGGGGTAAGATGCCTGGGACAGGCCTGGAAATGAAGATGTTCAGGGATGGAAGCCCCGCTCGCGGGACCGTTATAGAAAAAGGAGAATCCTGGGTATTTCCGGGCAAGGTCCAGCATGTCCACGAAATGGCGCCAGATGGACTGGGGGACATGGCGGTCGCTCGCAATCACGAGATGTTCCGGGAAAATAGGATAGGGATTCAGGATGATGTCATATTTGCGGCCCTTGCGTCCCTCGAAGGGGAGGAAAGCCTGCACGGGGGGACGGTTGTCCCTGCACAGCAGGCATTTGCGGGATGCGATGGAGTCCCTGTCCGTCCTGGCGGCGGAAGATATCATCCTGGAAGGGTTGAACTGCAGGACGACCTCCAGGCCACCGATATCAAAGCTCCTGGTTTTCACCCCCTTGAGGGAACGGTAGCCGGCCGATGTCTCTGGCCACACCGACAGCTGGTCCTGGATGAATTTCTCTATGCTCTTTACTTCCATGCGCTGTTACACAGGTGTTTATAGAAGGGCTTCCATGCTTTGGCGGATTCTGGGAAACTCCCCCTCGAAATTAGGGGTGACGATTCCCTTGCCGAAAGAGGCTTCAATCTCCTGCGGAGTCCACCATCTGCCTTCCGGCACCTCCGGATTGGAAGGAGCCAGATTGAAATCACCGACGGTGCCATAGACGTTCACAAGCTCTTTTTCCCTCTCTGACTCAAATACATAAGTCATGAGATACACCGGATTGAAATCGAAAAGTCCCAGCTCCTCTCCCGCCTCGCGGATAAGGGCCTCCTCCAGCTGCTCGCCGAAGTCCACATGCCCTCCGACGGCCGTGTCCCACATCCCGGGGAGAAAGTCCTTGTGAGGCCCCCTTTTCTGCAGGTAAAACAGCCCGAAACGGTTGATAATGTGGAGGTGGACCACCGGATGGAGAAGGTGCGACCCGCCGTGGACATACGACCTCGAAGCCTCTCCCACCACCATGCCGTTGTCCTGCACGATGGGGACCATCTCCCCGCTCACGATTTTCCTCCCGGTGGAAGGACTGTCTGCCGTGGGCAGGGGAAATACGGTTACGTTTCCGGTCGGATAAAAGAGTTCAAACATGACACCAATATACGAAAAACCTAGTCAAAAACCTCGCGCGGAGGACAGCTTTCGGGGGCTGAAGCCCATTTCTTCGACGGCTTGCGGCCCATCACGAAGACCAGGGTCCCGCCCTTTGCGATATCCTCGTGGTTTATGTAGCTCTTGTCATAGCGTTTGCCGTTGAGACGGGCGCGGCGGATATACATGTTCTCGTTCGAGGCGCGTTTGGCCTTGATTGTGAACTTCTTGCCGTTTTCCATCCTGATGGTGGCCTTCCTGAAAAGGGGACTTCCCGTCACATAGTAGCCGGAGGCGGGACAGACGGGATAGAACCCCAGAGCGGAGAACATATACCAGGCGGACATCTGTCCGGCGTCGTCATTGCCGGAAAGGCCGTCCGAGCCAAGGTGATACTCCCGCAGAAGGACCTTGCGGACAGCCTCCTGGGTCTTCCAGGGAAGGCCGGCGAAATTGTACAGATAGGCTATCTGGTGGCAGGGCTCGTTGCCGTGCCAGTATTCTTCGTTCTTAAAGAGGGTATCCAGCTTCTCGACATAGTTTTTCTTCCCGCCCATGCACTCCATGAGGCCGTAAATGTCGTGGGGAACGTACCATGTGTAATGGGCCGGCTTGCCCTCCGTGATGAAGGGAGCCTGCTTGTAGGCATTGTCTTCATCCAGGAAGGAGCCGTCCTCGCGGCGTCCCTGGGCATATCCTGTACGGGGGTCGATGACGTTCCTGTAGAACTGGCTGCGCCTGCGGAGTTCGGCAGCCTCCCTGTCGTGCCCGAGGGCGTCGGCAAACTTCGAAAGGGCATAATCGTCGTATGCGTATTCCAGCGTCCTGGACACCTGTTCCTTTTTGTGGAAGGCCTCGGCGACAGGGTCTTCGAGGGGGATGTATCCGTATTTCAGGTAAGAATCCAGCGCCCTTCTGCCCTTGCCGTCCTTGTATTCCTCATAGGTCTCGGGAGAGTCGAAGGCATTCTTTCTCAGGGCTTCCCACGAGGTCTCGACGTCGAAATTCCTGATACCCTTGAGGTAGGCGTCGGCGATGAGGGAAGCGCAGTGGTCGCCTATCATCTCGGAAGTGTAGCTGTTCCAGCAAGGGAAGATGGGAAGCCAGCCGCCCTGGCTGTATTTGTCCAGCAGGGACTGTATCATGTCTCCGGTCTTATGGGGATAAAGTATGGACAGAAGCGGATGCAGGGCCCTGTAGGTGTCCCACATGCTGAAATCGTCGTAATAGGCGCCCTCGGTCTTTTCGATGGTCTCTCCCCCGGCAAAAGACGGGTAACGGCCGTCGGCGTCATTAATCGCATGGGGAAGGAAGGATGCATGGTAAAAGGCTGTGTAGAAATTCTTTTTCGCCTCGATGTCAGGAGTCTCGATGCGGATGTCGGAGAGATGGTCTTCCCAGATTCCGGTCAGGCGCTTCCTCACTGCGTCAAAGTCCCAGCCGGGATTCTCGGCGCCCTGGTTGGCCCTCGCCCCTTCTACGTCGCAGAAAGAGGTCGCCACCCTTACGATGATGGTCTCACCCGCCTGGAC
>CAMOVV010000186.1 GCA_946627685.1 uncultured Bacteroidales bacterium | reverse complement strand
GGTTGTGGTATTCCTGGGCGCTGCCGGCCTCTTTGAGGCGGGCGTTGATTTCAGGAAGGGCTCCGCCGAGGGCCTCGCCGTAGGCGTAGAGGTCACCGTCGTTATTGATATATACGGGAATCCCGAACTTGTCCTGAAGGAAGGGTCCGAGGGCCACTCCGTCCCTGAAGGAAGGGAAGTTGGGGAGGAAGCCGCCGATGATGCCTTTTGCGTAGTCGGCGGGGCCGGGGAAGCAGAAGCTTATCGCGACGGGGTCTTTCTCTCCGGATTTCTTAAGGTCGTCCCTTACTGCGGAAAAACCTTTCACCATGGTGTTGAGGCAGAGGTCGAGGTCATTCGAGTTCGACTGGAGCCTCAGGGTTTCACCTACATATTGGCCACCCTTCATGGCTCCGAACACCATATTGGTGCCGCCGGCGTCGAGGGTGAGGACAAGCCTTTTGTCAGTGGATATGTCGTGCATGTGTTTATGGTTTTTGGTTTTTTGTTTATTTGGTTTTCAGTTCATTCGAGAAGGAGTAGGGCTTAGCCTCGTCGGAAACGCCCCTGCCGGTAGCGGGCTCGGCAGCCATGTCGTAGCTGATTTTCGCCCCTGCGGTGAGGTCTTCCCAGGTGAGGTAGTTGCGGTCCCAGTTCTTGCCGTTGAGGGTCATGGAAGAAATGTACACGTTCTCGCTGGAGTTGTCGGGAGCGTTGATTTCAATTTTCTTGCCGTCGGGCCTGGTGATGACGGCCTTCTTGAAGAGAGGGGAGCCGATTGCATACTGGCCGCTGCCGGGGCAGACGGGATAGAAGCCGAGGGAGGAGAAGACATACCAGGCGGAAGTCTGGCCGTTGTCCTCGTCTCCGCAGTAGCCGTCAGGCTTGGCGCTGTAGAGCTTGTCCAGGACTGCGCGGACATGCTTCTGGGTCTTCCAGGGTTCGCGGGCCCAGTCGTAGAGGTAAATCATGTGCTGGGCGGGCTGGTTGCCGTGGGCGTAGTTGCCCATGTTGGCCACCTGCATCTCGGTGATTTCGTGGATGCGGACACGGTAGTAGCTGTCGTCGTAGATGGGAGGTACGATGAACACGGAGTCGAGCATCTGGGTGAAGCCCTTGTCGCCGCCCATCAGGTCGATGAGGCCCTGGGGGTCGTGGAAGACGGACCAGGTGTAGTGCCAGGCGTTGCCCTCGGTGTAGGCGTCACCCCACTTGTAGGGGCTGAATTCCTCCACGAAGGTGCCGTCGTCGTTCTTTCCCCTCATGAGCTTGGTCTGAGGGTCGAAGACGTTCCTGTAGTTGAGGGCGTGGGCGGTGTAGAGGTCTATTTCCTCGGCGGGACGGCCGAGCTTCTTGGCGAGCTGGAGGATGCACCAGTCGTTGTATGCGTATTCAAGGGTCCTGGCCACGTTCTCGTTTATGCCGACGTTGTAGGGCACATAGCCGAGGGAGTCGTAGTAGTCGAATCCGAAGCGGCCGGAGGACCTGACGGTGGGATGGTTGTGGTGGGCGCCATAGACAAGGGTGTTGTAGAGCGTCTCAAGCTCTTTGGTGTTGACACCGAGAAGGATGGCGTCGGCCACGATGGAGGCCGAGTTGTTGCCCACCATGCAGTTGCGGTGGCCGGGGCTGGCCCATTCGGGAAGGAAGGGGTTCTCCTTGGCTATGCAGGCCATTCCCTGCTGAATCTGTTCGTTGATGTCGGGGAAGACCAGGTTGAGGAGGGGGAACTGGGCCCTGAAGGTGTCCCAGAAGCCGTTGTCGGTGAACATGTAGCCGTCGTGCACCTGGCCGTCGTAGGGGCTGTAGTGGATGGGCTTCCCGTCGGCGGAAATCTCATAGAACTTGCGCGGGAAAAGGGTGCTGCGGTAGAGGCAGGAGTAGAAGGTGCGGAGCTGGTCCGTGGTGCCGCCGCCGACCTTGATGCGTCCGAGGATGGAGTTCCAGGCGGCCTTGCCTTCGGCCTTGACGGTCTCGAAGTCCTTGCCGGCCACTTCCTTGAGGTTGACCTCGGCCTGCTCGGGGGAGATGAAGGAGGACGCGGCCTTGGCGTTCACCTTTTCTCCGCGGACGGTCTTGAATTTCACCACCGCCACGGCGTGGTCGCCGGTGAAGGAGTCGCCTGCGACGGGCTTGTCGCCGTCGTAGAGGTCGAAGGCCTCGATGGGCTTGTCAAAGGTGATGGTGAACCAGTTGCGGAAATTCTCGGGAACTCCGCCGCTGTTGCGGGTGGTGTATCCGGTGACCTTTCCTGCGGCCTTGTCCACCTTGACGGAGGAACCGCGGTCGAAGGCGTCGATGACCACTCCGGAGGTCTCGCTTTCAGGGAAGGTGAACCTCAGGACGGCGGCCCTTTCGGTGGGGGTTATCTCCACGTCCACGTCGCAGTCGGCCAGATAGACCTGGTAGTAGTAGGGCTTGGCCGTCTCGCTCTGGTGGGAGAAGAAGCTCTGGCGGGCCTCCTCGGTGAAGAGGGAGGCGTCACGCACGGGCATGAGGGAGAACTGGCCGTAGTCGTTGATCCACGGTGAAGGCTGGTGGGTCTGCTTGAAGCCCCTGATGGTGTGGGCGTTGTAGGTGTAGGCCCAGCCATGGCCGTTGCGTCCTGTCTGGGGGGTCCAGAAGTTCATGCCCCAGGGGAGGGCGATGGCGGGATAGGTGTTTCCCGTTGAGAGCGCGTAGTCGGACTGGGTGCCGACAAGGGTGGAAACATACTCGACGGGGTCTTCGGCGAGGGTGATTTCTGGCTTGGAAGTGCAGGCGAAGGCTGCTGAAAGCGAAGCCAGGAGAATCAGGGTGCGGATTTTCATATCAAAAATTGTTTTTGTTTGAGTTTTTCGGTTTTTACAGCCTTCAAATTTAATAAAAAAACTTGTCAATCTGTCATTGTCTGGATTTATTCTTAAATTTGCGCCGAAATTACAGGTTATTATATGTCAAAGAAAAGAAGTTCAGGCCACGCGCGCAAAGCGGACGACAGAAGAAAGCGTGGCGCCTCCGCCGACGTAAGGCATTCCGGCGGACACGGAAGGGAAAAAAGAAGAGGGGACTGGCCCGAAATGGAAGGGACCGTGCAGATGACCCGCGAGGGCTACTGCTTCGTGATTCTCCCCGACGACCCTTCAAATGATGTATTCGTGAGGGCCGGAAGGACCCGCGGAGCCCTCCACGGCGACAGGGTAAAGGTCGCCGTCACCGATATCAACCCCCGCACCAAAAAACGTGACGGTTTCATCACCGCCATCGTCGAGAGGTCCAAAATACCCTTCGTGGGCATCCTCCACACCGTCGGCAGCCAGGCATGGGTGCTCATGCAGAGCAGGAACATGCCCTACGACATTTCCGTGGACTACACCGAAGACCTCAAGGGATGCAAGGGGATGAAGGTCGCCGTCCTCGTGGACGGCTGGCCCCGCGGAGAATCTTATCCTCACGGAAAAATAGTCGATATCCTCGGCGCCCCCGGCGAGAACGACACCGAGATGCACGCCATCCTCGCCGAGTACGGCCTTCCGTACAGGTTTGAAAAAGAGGTGGAGGACGAAGCCGAGGCCATACCTTCCGAAATAACCGGGAAAGACCTTGAGGGAAGGGAAGATTTCCGCGGCACCCTCACCTTCACCATAGACCCCGCCGACGCGAAGGACTTCGACGACGCCCTGTCGTTCAAGACCCTCGAAAACGGCAATTACGAGGTCGGCGTCCATATCGCCGACGTGTCATGGTATGTGCGTGCCGGCTCCCTCATAGACAGGGAAGCCCAGTCCAGGGGCACTTCCGTCTATCTTGTGGACCGCACGGTTCCCATGCTCCCCGAGAAACTCTCCCACAACCTCTGCTCCCTGC
>CAMOVV010000185.1 GCA_946627685.1 uncultured Bacteroidales bacterium | reverse complement strand
CAGCATTGTAAGAGCCTACGAGAGAGGTCTCTACGCCAAGAAGCATATCCCCGTCTTCCTCCGACGGGACCGCCATCCTAAGGAAGGGATGAGCGGGATCTGAAGGGAGGACGACGGAGCCAGAAAGCTCTATCCCATAGGGAATTGTCTTCAGGCCGGGACGGGAAGAGGCCATCTGCGCGAGGTCTTCGTCGCCAACATTTACAAAGACAGCCTTCCCGTGGGCGAGAACCCAGTCGTAGAGCTGGCCTTTCGCCGCCTTGACCCCCTCAAAACTCCCGAATCCCAGAAGATGGGCCTTGCCGACATTGGTTATGAGTCCGTAGTCCGGTTCAGCGACTTCCGTAAGGCGGGAAATGTCATCCGGATGGCTGGCTCCCATCTCTATCACGGCGATTTCCGTTTCAGGGGTAATCTTGAGCAAAGACAGGGGGACACCTATGTCGTTATTCAGGTTGCCCTCGGTGGCCGTCACCTTGAATTTCTTGGACAAGACCATGGTAATGAGGTTCTTGGTAGTGGTCTTGCCGTTTGTGCCGGTGAGGCCGATGACGGGAAGCCTTTTTCCGCCGGAGAGAGAATTTTCCCTGTGGTGACGGGCCAGGCGGCGAAGGGTTTCCAAAGTGTCCGGCACGACGACGATGCGGGGGTCGGAGGAGGATGCAGCTGCTGAAGCTTCGTTCACCACGGCCAGGGCGGCCCCGTCTTCCAGAGCCTTGAGGGCATAGTCTCCCCCGTCGAAATTCTCCCCCTTGAGTCCTATGAAAACCTCCCCGCGACGGATGCTGCGGCTGTCGGTGGAGACTCCCGGACCGGCGAGGAAATGCCCGTACAATTCTTTAATATCCATATCTTTAATTATTTCCCGTAGAACCCCAGCCTCCTTCGCCCCGGGCCGTTTCGTCCAGGACTTCGACATCTTCCCACTCCACCTGTTCATGGCGGGCGACAACCATTTGGGCGATTCTCTCACCGGGGTCGATGGTCTGTTCCTCCGAAGACAGGTTCACAAGGGAAACTTTCAGTTCTCCGCGGTAATCGGCGTCCACCGTTCCGGGGGAATTGATGACGGTTATGCCCCTTTTCGTGGCAAGTCCGCTGCGAGGGCGGATCTGCGCCTCAAACCCTACTGGGAGCTGGATGAAAATCCCCGTAGGCACCAGGGACCTTCCGAGGGACGGGATCGTGAGGGGGCTGTCGATATTGGCCCTGAGGTCCAGTCCGGCGGATGCCTCAGTTGCATACGCCGGATTGGGCCAGGGACTCTTATTTACTATTTTTACTTTCATAAAGAATTAAGCTTCAACGCTTTTCTCTTTCTCGGCAGGAATGACGAGGTTCAGGATAACCCCGACGAGGGAAGCGAGACCTATGCCGGCGAGGGAGAATTTTCCGAAAGATATGACGGCGCCGCCGATGCCTATGGTGAGGATGAGGGAGACGATGACAAGGTTGCGGGTGGAATTCATGTCAATCTTCGCCTTCACCATATTGCTGATACCGACGGAAGCGATGGTACCGAAAAGAAGGAGCATTATACCGCCGAGGACGGCCTGGGGAATGGTCTGGATAACGGCTCCGACCTTTCCGACAAGGGAGATGACTATGGCGGAGATGGCCGCAATCCTCATCGCAGCGGGGTCGGTGACTTTGGTGAGGGAGACGGCCCCGGTGACTTCGGAGTAGGTGGTGACGGGAGCTCCGCCGAGAAGGGCGGCGACGCAGCAGGCAAGTCCGTCGCCGAACATGGTGCGATGCAGGCCGGGATCTTTGATAAAGTCTTTGCCGGCAATCTCTCCGATGGCATACATGTCTCCCACATGCTCAATTATGGGAGCTATCGCGACAGGGGCCATGAAAAGGATGGCCTGCCAGGAGAAGGAAAGCTTGCTGAAATGGGGAAGCTGGAACCAGGGGGCCGAGGCCACGCCGGAGAAATCCATGCTGCCGCGGAAGAAAAGCACAGCCGCCAGATATCCGGCAATGGCGCCGAACACCACGGGGATGAGCTTTATCATTCCCTTTCCCCAGATGGAGCATACCACGGCTACCGCGAGGGAAATCAAGGCCAGAATCCAGTTCTGGCTGGCCATGTTGACGCCGGAGCCGGCCAGGGAAAGACCGATGAGGACGATCACGGGGCCGATTACGACGGGAGGGAACAGTTTTTTGATGAGGTTGATGCCGAAAAACTTCACCAGCAGGCTCATAATCATGTACACTACGCCCACGGCCACGAGGCCGCAGAACATTCCGGGAAGGCCGTAAAGTTCGGTAGCCTTGATGATGGGAGCGATGAAGGCGAAACTGCTGCCGAGATAGATGGGAACCTTGCCACCGGTGACGAGGTGGAACAGAAGGGTGCCAATACCGGCGGCGAGGAGGGCGATGGCAGGATCCAAGCCTACCAGCAAGGGGACGAGGACGGTGGACCCGAAGGCAACGAACATGAACTGGATGCCTACGACGGTACGTTTGACCGGAGATAGTGTTTGTTCAGACATTTTGGTTGGGTTTTGGTTATTTTTGAGCATAATGATACAAGACGGCGGCGACGATGGCATACAGGACATTCGGAATCCAGAGCGCCACCACCGCGGGCATATCCCCGGTATAGACGAACATCTGGCTGAACCGCATGAACAGTATGTATGTGAAACTCAAGGCTATGCCTATACCGATATTCCATCCTATCCCTCCCCTTTTCTTCCTTGAAGACAGGGTTACACCTATAATGGTGAGGATAAAGGCGGAAAAAGGCATGGAGTAGCGCTGGTGCTTCTCAAGCTGGGAATACATCACATTGGCATCCCCCCTCATCTTCTGCGTCCGTATAAGCTGGTTGAGCTTCCTTATCGGAAGGCCTTCCACCGTATTCTTGTTCCTGTAGAAATCGGTTACGGTGAGGCTCAGCACCGTATCCATTTTCTCCCCGGACCGCACCTTGTCTTCGAGTCCTTCGCTATAATCCCTTATGAACCAATTCTTTAATCTCCATCCAGCAAGAGTGCTGTCCCACTTTGCCGACTCCGCAGAGAGCTTGCTCACAATCCTGTTGTCCTTCACTTCCTCAAGGGTGAAATTGTATGCGGTGTTGTTCCATGAACTGAAAGACTCCACATACACGAATTTCCCCGGATCTATCTGATAATGAACGTTCTTCGTTGCCAGTGCCCTACGGTTCGCCTTGGTGTACCTGGCCTCGAACGCCACCCTCTTCTCATTGCCGTTCGGAATGATATAAAGGCTCAGGGCCAGGGAAAAGAGGGCTATGACGGCGGCGGCGGCCATATAAGGCATCAGCATCCTCTTGTAGCTTACCCCGCAGGAGAGGATGGCGATGATTTCGGAATTGGAGGCCATTATGGACGTGAAGAAAATCACGGAAATGAACACGAACAGGGGGCTGAACATGTTCATGAAATAGGGGACGAAATTCACGTAATAGTCGAACACCACCGCCTTCAGCGGGGCGTTTTTCGCCACGAAATCATCTATCTTCTCACTGATGTCGAAAATTATCACAATCCCCACGATGAGGATTATGGCCATGAAGAAGGTTAGGATAAACTTCTTGAATATATATTTGTCGAGCAGTTTTACCTGAGGCATAACTATCTTACAATCTGTTTTTCAACCTCGGAACGACACTGTCTTTCCATTTTGCGAAATCTCCCTGGAGGATGTGTTCCCTGGCCTTGGCGACAAGGTCGAGATAGAAGGCCAGGTTGTGCTCGCTGGCAATCATCGCGGCGAACATCTCCCCGGCGATGAAAAGATGGCGAAGATAAGCCCTGGTGTATTTCCGGTCAACGAACGAAGTCCCGTCAGGGTCGATGGGAGAGAAGTC
>CAMOVV010000184.1 GCA_946627685.1 uncultured Bacteroidales bacterium | reverse complement strand
ATTCAACATAACCCCCTGGCTCTTCGCCGTTCCCGTCCTCACCGGAATAATGATTTGGAGGAAATGGCCCGCCTTCATCGTCCTCGCCCTTTCCACCTTTTTCGCCGGTCTGGTCGCCATAATCTTCCAAAGACCCGTGATAGAGGAAATCGGAGGCGTAATGACCGAAGGTTCTCCGACGAAACTCGTCTTCACCGGCCTCGTCAAGACCATCTACGATTCCATCCAGCTGAGCACGGGGAATCCGGACGTGGACAGCCTCGTCGCCACGAAGGGAATGACGGGGATGCTCAACACCGTGTATCTCATTATCTGCGCAATGTGTTTCGGGGCCTGCATGAAGGCTAGCGGAATGATAGCCCACCTGGCCGGACTGATACGCCGGCTGGCGCGCCGCCGCACCTCCCTTGTCGCCTCGACAGTCACCACCGGCACGGCCCTTGACGCCCTTGTCTGCGACCAGTATCTTGCGATAATCCTAACGAGCAACATCTTTGAAGACATCTACCGCGAGGAAGGCTACGAGAACAGGCTCCTGAGCCGCTCGGTGGAGGATTCAGCCACGGTCACATCGCCCCTTTTCCCCTGGAGCAGCTGCGGAATGACACAGGCCACGATACTGTCAGTCCCCACCCTGACCTATGCCCCGTACTGTTTCTTCAACATCATCAGTCCGCTGATGAGCGTCCTCATCGCGGCCACGGGATATAAGATTTTCAGGAACGTCCGACAAAAGTAGAGCAGAGCTTTTTCATGGCGGACGGGTCGCCAGAAGAAAGAAGTTCGATGGAGGGGCCATTCGCCCCGCAGGAAGCAGGGTCTTCGCAAACGGAGATTCCGCGTTCCCGGAGCACCCTCACGAGTTGTCCCGCCACCGCGGGAGCCGGGTCGATTATACGCACATGGGGGCCCGCAGCCTTCCGGATGGCGTCAATGAGGAAGGGATAGTGGGTGCAGCCGAGCACGATTATATCGGCGCCGGCATCGACGAGGGGGCGGACGCTCTCTTCCACCACCCTGTCCGTCTCCGGCCCGCAGAGGGCTCCCCTCTCAACAAGTTCGACGAACCCCTCCCCGACGTGCTCCTTTATAACCACGTCATTCTCATACAGACCCTTCGTTTTCAGGTATTTGGAAGCTTTGAGAGTGCCGGCAGTGGCAAGCACGCCGATAACGCCGGACTCCGTCCCGAGGGCGGCCGGCTTCACCGCAGGCTCCATCCCGATGAACGGCACGGAATCCTCTGCGCGGAGCGTTTCTATAGCCGCCGCGGTGGCCGTGTTGCAGGCGACCACGATGGCCTCGCAGCCCTTGTCCAGCAGCAGTTCGGTTATCGTCCTGGCCCGGGAAACGACATACTCCCTGGTCTTGTTCCCGTAAGGGCAGTAGGCATTGTCCGAGAAATAGATAAACCTCTCGCACGGGAGAACCTTAACGATTTCCCTGAGGACGGAAAGGCCGCCTGAACCCGAATCGAATATTCCAATTGTCGCCATGTCCTACAAATATAACATTATTAAAGGGATTTTTGATTAAATTTGCACTTCAGAATAAAACGGACATGACCACAAAGGAACAGATAGAATCCCTGGAAGAACGGCTTTCCTACCTCAAAGACTGCCTCGGCATAGACGACAAACGGGCTCAGGTGGCGGCCGCCCAGAAAGAAACGGAGTCTGCGGATTTTTGGAACGATCCGAAGGCTGCGGAAGTCTTCTTAAAGAACCTCAGCGGGATAAAGTCCTGGGTAAGCGGCTACGACAATGCCCTCTCCGCCCTGGAGGACGTGAAGGTACTGTATGAATTTGCCAAAGAAAGCCTGGACGCCGCCGGGGACGAAGCCCTGGAGACCGAGGAAACGAGGGAGCTGGATGGGAGCTTCAGGGAGGCGGAGAAAGCCATAGAGGACCTGGAACTGAGGAATATGCTGGGTGGTGAAGGCGACAGCCTCGGAGCCATCCTGACCATCAATTCCGGAGCCGGAGGCACGGAGTCCAACGACTGGTCGGCCATGCTGATGAGGATGTATCTGCGCTGGGGCGAAAGGAACGGCTACAAAATGACGGTTACGGACCTTCAGGAAGGAGACGAGGCCGGCATCAAGTCCACGACGATTCAGGTGGAGGGAGACTACGCCTACGGCTATCTGAAAGCCGAGAACGGCGTCCACCGGCTCGTCAGGCTCTCCCCCTTCAACGCCCAGGGAAAACGCCAGACCACCTTCTCCTCCGTTTTCGTCTATCCCCTCGTGGACGACAGCATCAACATCGAAATCAATCCCTCCGACCTCGAGTGGGACACCTTCCGCTCCGGAGGACACGGCGGCCAGAACGTCAACAAGGTGGAGACCGGCGTGCGCGTGCGTCACATCCCTTCCGGAATCATGGTGGAGAACACCGAGACCCGGTCCCAGCAGGACAACCGGCAGAACGCCCTCAGAATCCTGAAATCCAGGCTCTACGACATCGAGCTCAAGAAACGCCAGGAAAAGCAGGCGGAGCTGGAAGGCCAGAAGAAAAAGATCGAATGGGGCTCTCAGATACGCTCCTACGTCCTCCATCCGTACAAGATGGTGAAGGACCTGCGGACCGGCTTCCAGACCGCCGACACGCAGGGTGTCCTGGACGGGGACATCAACGAATTCATGCGTTCCTTCCTCATGCAGGAAGGCTCGGCCGCGAAATAAAAACGGCCGGCGGAAGGCCGGCCGCATAATCAGAATCCCAGATAATTACCTGAGGTCCAAAGTATTCGCCACTCTGGAAGAGTATGAGCTGTGCTGCTGGGCAAGGGTGCCGTACATCTGTCCGAGAACCTCGAGATAGGGAGTGCCCGAAACGAGGGTCAAGGAATAGACGGTGTCATCCACCTTGTAGTAGCTCACTCCGTCGAGGGTGATGGTCTCGTAGTCGTCAGGCAGCTCATTGACAAGGGCTCCGGCGGGAGGGACGATGACCTCGTACTGGCCGGAGGAGTTCTGGATGTAGAACACTCCGTCCTGGTAGAAGTATTCCCTGTCCGCATAGGCGTAGCTCTGCACGAGTCCGAGCTTGTCGGCCACGGAGTAGGCGTTGTTCGCCCTGGTGGAATTAAGCGCGATGGCGCTGTTCTGCGCCGCGATGGTCGCGTTGTTCTGGGCGATGATGCGGTTCTGCTCGTCAATCGTGCGGTTGTTGGCGTCTATTGCGCGGTAGGTGCGATAGACGTTGGAATAGTAGGCGAAGGACAGGGGAACCAGCGAGAGGTCGGAAAGGGTGGCGGCGATGGTCACTCCGAAGGGAGGCCTGCAGACCACATAGACGCCGTTCCAGGACCTGTAGTAGATATTGTCATAGAAGAAGTAGTCTATGCCCCAATACCTCATGCGGCGGTACCTGGGAGGAAGGGCCCTCACCCTGTAGCCGTAGTAGTGCGGCGTGTGCGCCCAGAATCTTCCGGGAGCGTCGTACCTCATGAAGTCGCGCTCGCGGGGAGGGATGCGGACGAGGTCGCGGTGCTCGCCGATTCTCATATAGTCGCCGGAGTTCATCCGGGTGTTCCTGTTATATCCTCCGTCTCCCCTGCCGCCGGAAATGTTGTTCTGACGGTTCTGGGATACGTTGGAAGGGGTCTTGGTAATGTTGGAGTTGGAGCGGAGGGCTCCCCTGCTGGTCACGTTGCTGCCGGCCCTGGAAGTCTCGACCTGTGAGGATGCGCTCCTCGCCGTGGTCGTGGCACTCCTGCGGGCAGCCGTAGAGGAAGAAGACCTTCTGGTCTGGGTCTGCGCGGAAGAAGAAGGGGCGGTCGTTGCGCTCCTGGACGCCGAAGTGGAAGAAGAGGACCTTCTGGTCGGAGTCTGGGCGGAAGTGGAAGGGGAAGTCGTTGTGCTCCTGGACGCCGAGGAGGAG
>CAMOVV010000183.1 GCA_946627685.1 uncultured Bacteroidales bacterium | reverse complement strand
ATCCTGCTCCTTGATGTTGCCGTCGATGAATTTCACGAGAAGGGTCTGCTCCAGGGCGACCCATTTTTCAAACTGTTCCTGAGCGGTGTTTACGGAGAATTCAGTGATGAAACGGCGGAGTTTCTTGAAATAGTCGTCCTTTACCCTGCCGTTTTTCTTGTACTGTTCCTGGGCCTCGCTGGCAATCTCGTTATACATGTCAATCGCCTTGCGGTCAGCCGTTTCAAGGTCTTTGTCCATCATCCTATTCTCAAAGTCGTCGATTTCCTTCCGCACGAAGGGAGCCATGTAGTTGTACATTTTGTAGCAGGCGTTCGAGACCCTGTTGTTAATCCAGAAGGATGAGGTGGGAGAGTAGGTGAGTATGTCGCCGTTTCCTTCCCTGAAACATTCGGGAACCTTGTCCACGTTGCTGTAGATGGGAGTAAGGTAGGAGGTGGCGGCATCGTCGGTGCCGAACCAGAGCACGCCGCCGATGATGTCGGGGAGGTAGTTCCTGGCCTGGGCCACGAACCAGAAGCCGGTCTGCTGGGTGGCTATCGCCCTTTCGTTGAGGTAGGTTTTGCCGTCAACCTCGAAATTCATAGGCCTCCATCTGTAGGGGAGGGCGTTGCCGCCGGCTCCGATATCCGTTGTCATGTCCATGGGAGTCCCCTCGTAGTGGTCCCTCATGGCATCGGCCAAAGCCTTGATGGTCACTTTCTTGTTGGGCTTGACGAACAGGGGGAGACGGTGCTCGGGGTCATATCCCATCGCATAATCGACATAGGAGAAAGCGTCTTCCGTCACGATTGCGTCGTCGGAGTCCCTCATATAGGTGAACCAGCCGTTGCAAAGGATGTTGAATGCGCTCCATACCCTTGCGTCACAGCCCCTTATGGTACCGAAATCACCGGGAGCGTAGGCTTTGGAAAAGCTGAATTCCTCATCTTCCCCTTCGAAGTATCCCTGATTCCTCGCAAAAGAAATCACGTCGGGGGCATAGAGGCAGTTGTCGGGGTCGTCAAGAGGGAAAGTCTCGATTCTCGCCTGGTTCGCATGGGCGCAGATGTACCCGTCGGGGACCCTTCTGGCCACCCACACGATGCCTTTCCTGGTGTTCGAACCGTTGCGGATGTTCATGCCCTTGCCGATAAGGTCCATGACCCACACTTCGTCCTTGTCAGCGATGGAGAAGGATTCTCCGCTTGAGGCATAGCCATATTCGTTGGCCAGCTCGACAATGACCTGGATGGCTTCCCTTGCGGTTTTAGCCCTCTGCAAGGCAATGTAGATGAGCGAACCGTAGTCCATGATGCCTTTTCTGTCAATTAGTTCCTCGCGTCCTCCGAAGGTGGTCTCTCCGATGATGAGCTGGTGCTCGTTCATGTTGCCCACGGTCTTGTAGGTGTGGAGGGCCTGGGGGATGGTCCCGAGATATTTGCCTGAATCCCAGTCGTATATCTCCAGCATGGTGCCTGCGGGATAGTCTGCCGCGGGACGGAAGTAAAGCTCTCCGTAGAGGGAGTGCGAGTCTGCCGAGTAGGAAATCATGCAGGAGCCGTCGGCGCTTGCTCCCTTGCTTATGAGGATGTTGGTGCAGGCGTCGGCCTTGTTGACGCCGAAAAGAATTGCCAGGGAAAGGGCGAGGGTGCCGCAAAGGGTACGGTAACTTCTCATTTTTTGTTCTTTTCTTATTATTGACTACTTTTGTCTTGTATGCAGATGACAAATTTATGAAAAAAATTCTTGCCATGAAGGATTATGTGCCCAAGTTTGTGACGGTCGCAGTCATATCCCTGGTCTTCAGCGCTTTTTCAGCCCCTTTTGCTTCAGCCCAGCAGCAGAAGGAGCTTTCCCCGGAAGAGCAGGAGAAGCAATTGGTGGAATACATTCAGAAAAGAATAGAGAAAATGGAAGTGTCGCTGAAGCTGGAAGACTGGCAGGTTTTCTATCTGGATTCCATCTTCAATCACGACTATTACGCCATGACGGCAGAAGTTGAAAGCCTCAAGCAGTCCAAGGTGTCCAATTCTGACATCTATCTCGCGACGCAGGACAAGTGGTCTGAAAAAATTGACTCCGCCCTGCGCAAAGTCTTTACCGACGTGCAGTGGGAAAAATACATGAAGTCCGGCGCCCGGCGCGAGGCCAGTGACCGCCAGAAACGGCGTGAAAAGGCTGCCAAAGCCGCGCAGGAACTGAAAGAAGGAGGAAATTGATTATATTTGCGGACATTTCGCTTTTCCTCCCGGCGGCTTGCCGGAGGAGTCGCGGATGCCAAAATTATCCTGAATTATGACCAGAGAAGAAATAGAGAAAATGTTGTCGGGCCTCGCCGAGCTGAGGTGCAAGACAGAAAAGGAAGTCGAAGAGGCCAGGGTGAAGCTTCTTGGAAAAAAGGGTGAGATAACCCGCATGTTCGAGGAGTTCCGCACCGTCGCGCCGGAGTTGAAAAAGGAATTCGGCAGGAGCCTCAATGAACTGAAGCAGGCCGCCGTGGCGAAAATAGAGGAACTCAGGGCTTCCGCGCAGGGCGCTTCCTCCGAAGGAAAGTCAAAAAACAGCGACCTTACAATGCCGGGAGAGCCGATGCCCCTCGGGTCCAGGCACCCTGTATCGATTGTCCGTCAGGAGATTGTGGATATTTTCAGGAAATTCGGCTACGATGTCGCCGAGGGTCCCGAAATCGAGGACGACTATCATGTCTTCGAGGCTCTCAATTTCCCCGCCAACCATCCGGCAAGGGACATGCAGGACACCTTCTTCGTGTCGGCCGGTCATCTCAACCCCCTGCTTCTGCGCACCCACACTTCCAGCATTCAGGTCCGTACGATGGAGACCCAGAAGCCTCCTATCAGGGTCATCTGCCCCGGAAGGGTGTTCCGCAACGAGGCCATCAGCGCCCGCGCCCATTGCATCTTCCATCAGGTGGAAGGCCTCTATATAGATGAGAACGTGACGTTTGCAGACCTTAAGCAGGCCATTCTCCTGTTTGCCAGGGAGATGTTCGGCGCCGATGCCAAGATACGCATGCGTCCCAGTTTCTTCCCCTTCACTGAGCCCTCTTCCGAGGTGGACGTGAGCTGCAACATCTGCCACGGCAAGGGTTGCAACATCTGCAAGGGAACCGGCTGGCTTGAGATCATGGGATGCGGCATGGTCGACCCCAATGTTCTCGAAGCCAGCGGCATCGACTCGAAACAGTACAGCGGCTTCGCCTTCGGAATGGGAGTAGAGCGTATCGCCATGCTCAAATGGCAGGTCAATGACCTCCGTCACTACTTTGAGAACGATCTCCGCTTCCTTTCCGAATTTTCCACCGCTACGGAAGTATAGCTGGGCCTCAATTCTTCAGCACCACCTCTCCGCCGACCGCGTCGACCGTAATGGCCGAGTCGCGGCGGACGGTTCCGTCCAGGATTGCCTTGGCAAGCCGGTTGACGAGTTCCCGCTGCATCAGCCGTTTGATCGGCCGGGCGCCGTAGGCGGGATCATATCCGTGTTCGACCATGTGATCCTCGAAAGCCGGCGTGAAGGAAACCGTTATTCCGTTGTCGGAAAGTTTCTTCTGCAGGTCTTTCATCTGGATATGGAGGATATCCCGGATGTCGCTCCTGGTCAGCGGATCGAACATGATAATCTCGTCGATACGGTTGAGGAATTCCGGCCGGACGGTCTGCTTGAGGACATCCGTAACCCGGTCCCGGCACTCGTCGAGAAGTTCCCGCCGGCGGGCGATGGCCTGCAGGTCGACCCCGGAAACCTCCGGCAGTCTCTCCATATAGCTCTGGATAATGTCAGCTCCGGCGTTTGACGTCATGATCAGGATCGTGTTCTTGAAGTCCACGGTCCGGCCCTTGTTGTCGGTCAGACGGCCGTCGTCGAGCACCTGCAGGAGTACGTTGAAGACGACCGGGTGGGCCTTTTC
>CAMOVV010000182.1 GCA_946627685.1 uncultured Bacteroidales bacterium | reverse complement strand
GAAGGCCATCGCGGAGCCGACGGTAACAGGACGGATGTTGTACACAAGACGGGCGTCCGCGCCGATAACTCTCTTCAGGGTCTTGCGGATAAGGTCCAGGTAGATTTCCTCGAGATACTGCCGGAAGAAATCCGTAGGAACCTCGACCGTGATGGTGGAGTCCACGAAAGATACCGGCCTGATTGGCTTGAACCAGGTATTGAACTTCTGCGGCTCAATGATTTGCTCAATGATCCGCAGACAATTGTCCCAAACAGCTATATGTCTTGCCTGGTCTGCCATTAAAAAAATCTTTCGGAAAATCAGTTCTAGGGACGGGGCCGGAGCCTTTCGCCAATGCAAAAATGGAGGAAAAAAAAGTTATAAAAAATATATTTTCCTATTGCTTTTATAGATAATTTTGATTAAAGAATTTTTACAAAACCCGCGTGACGCTGTTCTGCTGCACTTTAACCAAAAATGAGTCGGAAAACTTTTTTTTCACCTGTGCAAAAAGTTTCCTGGATTCCTCAAGATTTTCTGAACATCCCACTATATATTTATAGAGATTCCCGGCCGGGACGACCCGCACGTCCATCCCTCCGAAGAACTTGTCCGACGGGGACAGTTTCCGGCCGGAGACGAGCACCTGGGTACCATACCATACACCTTCCTCCACCGCCGGCTCAACTTCCTCTTTCCCGGAGCTTTCCGAAGGCTGAACCACCTCCCTGGCAGGAACGGCGTCGGGATTCTCCGTGGTCTTGCCCGAGGCTGCGGCCGCGGACGGCTCCACTCCGAGGCTCTTGTCATATTCTGCCTTGAAAGCCTTCAGGGCTTCGAGAAGGCCGGCCGCAATCTTGTCCCTCCCGGAAGAGGTCCTGAGGGTGGCGAGGTCGGAATCGCTTGTTATATAACCACATTCCACCAGGACGGCAGGCATCGTGGTCCTCCAGAGCACCATGAGAGGGCCCTGATGGACTCCCCTGCTGGTCTTTATCGGACCGTTTTTTAGGCAGGCGTCCACGGTCTCGGCGAACCTCAGGCTCTGGCCGAGATTGGAGTTCTGCATCAGATTGAACATTATATAGGACTCCGTGTCCGAAGGGTCGAAGCCCTGGTACTTCGTCGAATAGTCGTCCTCCATGAGAATTACGGAGTTCTCCCTCTTGCAGAGCTCCATGTTGCTGGCGAAAAGGTCCCTGTTCTTGTCCCTGGACTGCCCCAGCGCGTAGATGGAAAAACCGTTTATCGTCTTCCAGCGGGTGTTTTTCCTCGTGTCGAGGGCGTCGATATGGAGGGAGATGAAAAGGTCGGCGTTGTTGCGGTTGGCGATGTCGGCGCGCTCTCCAAGCTCGATGAACCTGTCGTCGGAACGGGTCATTATGACCTTGACGCCGGGCATCTCGGCCTTTATCTTGTCCCTGAACCTTTTCCCGATGTCCAGCACGATGTTTTTCTCGTAAGTCTTTCCGTCCCTGCTGATACAGCCGGCGTCCTTGCCCCCGTGCCCGGGGTCAATCACAACCGTCGTCAGCCCGAGCTCCTTGGTCGGGCGGCTTTGGGAGAATCCTGAAATGACAGTCAAAAACATGGCCACGAAGAAGAGTATGGCACGATAATGACAGTGACGATTGTGCATATTTGGAAAATTAGTCTTACTTTTGTATTCTGCAAAAATATAAAAAAATTGCATTCAAGGAACAAATACGGATTTCTGGCGGCGCTTCTGCTCATCCTTTTCGCCGCCGAGTTCTCGCTTCCGGCCCAGATAAGGAGAAGGAAGGAGCCCCGGATTCGTTCCCAGGCCGTCATGATGACGCGGGACAGCATCAAGCCTCTGTCCGATTCCCTGATTGCAAGGAGGGATTCCATCCGCAGGGCCGATTCCCTGTTCAGGATAGACTCCGTGAGCATGCTGAAAAGGAGTTCCCTCTCCCGGCCCGCCTTCTCCAACGCCAAAGACTCCCTCATACAGCAGTTCGTTGACGGGCACCGCAGGCTCTTCTACTATGGCGGCGTGACGGTCACCTACGATAACCTCAAGCTCAGCGCCGACTACATGGAATACGACATGAATACCGGCACCGTGTATGCCAGGGGCGTATATGACACGATTTCCAAGGAGTGGAAGGGACGGCCTGTCATGGAAGAAGGAGGGAAATCCTACACCATGGAGGAGCTGAGGTACAACTTCAACACCCGCAAGGCTCGCATCACCAACATGATAACCCAACAGGACGAGGGCCTGATGCAAGGACAGGACATTCAGATGATGCCCGACCGCTCCATTAATATAAAGAGGGGAAAATACACGGTGTGCGACCTCGAGCATCCGCACTACTATATGTCCATGACAGTGGCGAAAGTGCTGACCAAGCCTTCGCAGAAGACGGTGTTCGGCCCCTCCTACCTCGTCGTGGAAGACGTGCCGATATACTTCCTCGGCATACCCTACGGCTTTGTTCCGAAACGGCCGCAGAGGGCGACGGGAATGCTGATGCCCTCTTTCGGAGAGGAAACCTCCAGGGGCTTTTACCTTAGGGACGCCGGCATGTACTTCGTGCTAGGAGACTACCTGGACCTGTCCCTGACCGGGGACTATTATACCCTGGGGTCCTGGGCGGTAGATGTAAACTCCAGATACAAGGTTAATTACAAATTCAACGGAAACCTTTCATTCAATTACTCCAACGACCAGACCGGAGAAAAGGGAAGCACCGACTTCTTCCAGACCAAGAACTTCGGCCTGAGATGGTCCCACTCCCAGGATTCCAAGGCCCGGCCAGGGACTACCTTCAGCGCATCGGTTAATTTCTCCAGCGCCGACAACGGCAAATACAACTCACGGTCCGTCACCGAAGCCCTCCAGAACCAGACTTCCTCCTCAATCTCATATTCCAAGAACTGGAACGGAAAAATAAATCTTTCGGTGAACGCCCTCCACAGCCAAAATTCCAGGGACTCATCCTACTCCATCACCCTCCCGAACCTGACGCTCTCCGTGTCGAGGTTCTACCCATTCAAGAGAAAGGTGAGAATCGGGAAAGAAAGATTCTACGAGAAATTCTCCCTCTCCTACAACACCACCCTCCAGAACAGAATCAGCTTCAAGGCTTCCGAGTTCATGAAAGAAGGATTCTGGGACAAGATGAACAACGGCATGGCCCACAACTTCACCATCGGCCTTCCCAACTTCACGCTTGCCAAGTATCTGAATTTCACCCCCGGAGTCTCTTACGGCATGAACTGGTTCTTCAGGAAGACGGAGTATGAGTTCAACCCCGAGACCAACAGGGTGGAAAGCCACCTCGGAGGCCAGTTCAGTCACTTCGGAGTGACACAGAGGTATTCCGGCTCCCTCGGAATGAGCACCCGCCTGTACGGTATGTTCAACTTCGGAAAATACCGTAAGATTCAGGCCATCAGGCATGTGATCTCCCCCACCGTATCCCTTTCCCTCTCTCCCGAGCAGGGAAACAGGATGAACGGATGGAGGACCCTGAATTACACCGACACCCTCGGAGTGGCCAAATCCTACGACTACAACATCTACTCCGGACAGATTTACTCGGCTCCCGGAAAGGGCCGCTCGGCCACCATGGGAATCTCGATAGGCAACAACCTGGAAGCCAAGGTAAGGGATATCAGGGACACCACCGGAAAAGGCTCAAAGAAGGTTAAGCTCATAGACCAGCTGACCATCAGCACCGGCTACAATTTCCTCGCGGACTCCCTGAAGATGAACAACGTAGGCGTCACGATGTCCACTTCGGTCTTCGAGAAGCTGGGCATCAGCGCCAACGCCAACTTCGACCCCTACGCCATTGACGAGACCGGACGCAGAATCAACAAATTCAACATAATAAAGGAAGGTATCGCCCACCCCCTGAGGCTCACGAACGCCAGCGCTTCCCTGTCCTACTCCATTTCA
>CAMOVV010000181.1 GCA_946627685.1 uncultured Bacteroidales bacterium | reverse complement strand
TCTTTCGACAAGAACGGGACATATCTCCCGGAGGCCACCCTTCAGGCCTTCAAAGACTTCCTGGTGGGAATCAAAGGCCCTCTCATGACCCCCGTCGGCCAGGGAATACGCTCTCTCAACGTGGCCCTGCGCCAAAGTCTCGACCTATATGTCTGCCAGCGGCCCGTAAGGTACTTCGAAGGGGTGGAATCTCCTGTCAGACACCCAGAAAGGGTGGATATGTGCGTATTCAGGGAAAACACCGAAGACATTTACGCCGGGATAGAATGGGCGGCAGGCACTCCGGAGGCCGGAAGGTTCGGAAGTTTCCTAAAAGATGAGATGGGGGTCGGGAAGGTAAGGTTCCCCGAGACCTCGGCCTACGGGGTGAAACCCGTCTCGCGGGAAGGCAGCGAAAGGCTCGTGCGGAGCGCCATCGAATACGCGCTCTCAACCGGGAGGAAGACCGTAACCCTCGTCCACAAAGGGAATATAATGAAATACACCGAGGGAGGCTTCAGGGAATGGGGATACGCCCTTGCAAGAAAGGAGTTCGGCGGCTATATTGACAGCGGGGAACTTGAAGTGAACGACTGCATCTGCGACGCCTTCCTCCAGAACGCCCTCCTTCACCCGGAGCGCTACAGCGTGATTGCAACCCTGAACCTCAACGGAGACTACATCTCAGACATGCTGGCGGCGCAGGTTGGAGGAATCGGCATCTCCCCCGGGGCCAACATAAACTACGAAAGCGGGCATGCCATCTTCGAGGCCACCCACGGCATAGCCCCGGACATTGCCGGGAAAGACATCGCCAACCCCGGCTCCCTCCTGCTTTCTGCCGTGATGATGCTGGAGTACATAGGCTGGAACGAGGCTGCCGGCCTCATCACCTCGGCGATGGAAAAAGCGCTGAAGCAAGGACTCGCTACCCCGGATCTGGCCGGACAGGGAAAGGGCCTGGGCACGAGGGAATTTGGAAAAGTACTGTGTGGATTCATAAAGAACTGATTGCCATGAAAAAAGAATACCTGATATACAAGATGAGCGACATGGTGAAAACCACCTGCAGGATAGACAGCAGGCTCTTCACCAAATACGGGGTAAAACGGGGTCTTCGCAACGAAGACGGCTCCGGAGTCCTCGTAGGCCTTACCAACGTCGGCAACGTCGTCGGATACGAGAAGCAGGACGACGGCACCCTCGCCCCCATCGAGGGCAAACTCTTCTACAGAGGGTACGAGCTCAAGGACCTCGTCGCTCCCCTTCTGAGAGACAAGCGTTTCGGCTTCGAAGAGACGGCCTACCTCCTCCTCTCCGGGAAACTTCCCGACAGGGAAGAACTCGAGGCCTTCTCTTCCCTTCTCAATTCAAAGATGGCCCTCGACCACCGTTCCATGGTCCACATCATCGATCTCGAAGGGTCGAACATCATGAACATCCTCGCCCGGTGCGTCCTGGAAATGTACACCTTCGACCCGGACCCGGACTCCATCACCCGCGAGAACCTCATGAGGCAGTCCATCGACCTGATAGCCAAATTCCCCACCATCATCGCCTACGCCTTCAATTCCTACCGCCACTCCCTCCAGGGACGGGGCCTCCACATCCGTCACCCTAAGGAAAACCTCTCCCTTGCCGAGAACTTCCTTTTCCTTCTGAAAAACGAGTTTACCGACCTCGAAGCAAGGATGCTGGACCTTCTCATGATAACCCAGGCGGAACACGGCGGAGGAAACAACTCCACCTTCACAGTGAGGGTCACAAGCTCCACATGCACGGACACTTACTCCTCCATCGCCGCAGGAATCGGCTCCCTCAAGGGAAAGCTTCACGGAGGGGCCAACCTCATGGTGAGCGACATGTACCACCATCTCTGCAAAGCCATCAAAAACTGGAACGACGACAACGAAATCGACTCGTATCTGGAAAAGATGCTCCGCAAGGAGGCTTACGACAAGTCAGGCCTGATTTACGGCCTCGGCCACGCCGTTTACACCGTGAGCGACCCCAGGGCCGAATCCCTCAAACAGCTGGCCGGCTCCCTGGCTTGCGAAAAAGGCTTCACCAGGGAATACGACTTCCTCTGCAAGATAGAGGAAAGGGGCAAGGAGTGTATAATGAGGCTGAAGAACGTCAAAAGACCCGTGTGCGCGAACCTTGACTTCTATTCCGGCTTCATCTACGAGATGATTGGGCTCCCGAGAGAAATCTATACGCCGATTTTCGCGATGTCCAGGATCGTCGGCTGGTGCGCCCACAGGATCGAGGAACTCAACTTCGACGATTCCCGCATAATCCGTCCGGCATACATGAACATAACGGACGAAAGGCAGTACGTAGAACTCTCTTCCCGCTAGAGGGCAAAGACTATCAGGAGCTGGGCGACCAGTACCCTGAGGAACATCGAAAGCGGATAAACCGTAGCGTAATTAACGCTGGGATAGTTGGTTCCATACATATTCTGGCAGAAGGCCAGAACTGCGGGGTCGGTCGTTCCGCCGGAGATGAGTCCGCAGATTTCATAGAAATTCAGCTTGAAGACAAGCCTGGAGAGCAGGATTATCGTCAAGACTGGAATTATCGTTATCAAAGCTCCGTACAGGATCCACCAATAACCGCCTGCGGTGATGGAAGACACGAAGGTCTTGCCGGCGTCGATTCCCACCGCGGCCATGAAGAAGGAGATTCCTATCTCCCGAATCATCATGTTGGCGGAAATCGTGGTATAGGTGGTTATCTTCATCCTGGGGCCGAAATACCCGAGCAAGATGGCTATGATGAGCGGACCTCCTGCAAGGCCGAGCTTGATGGGCTGGGGTATGCCGGGGATGGAGAAGGGTATGCTTCCGAAAATCACTCCGACGGCGATGCCGAAGAAAATGGGGACGAGGTTGGGATGGGAAAGGGTGCCGGGATTGTTGCCCACGAGGGTGGCGATTTCGGCAAGGTCGTCCTTTGTACCCACTATCTGGATGCTGTCGCCCATTTCCAGGACGAGGTCGGGAGAGGCTACGAGCTCGATGCCCGAGCGGATAACCCTCGTGACGGTGACATGATGATCGTGCCTGAAGCCGAGTTCCCTGAGGCTCTTGCCGGTCAGGGAGGACTTCGAAATCACGACCCTCATGGTCTCGAGGTGACGGTCCATCTTAATCCAGTCGCCCTGGTGCATAGGCACCTCTTCTCCGAAAATAATCCTTATGAGATCGACGTTTTTCTGGCTTGTCACGATGAGGAGAAGGTCCCCTTCGTTGAGGATGGAATCCGGTCCGGGGATGGACTGGACGCCGTCATGCAGCATCCTGGACACTATGAAGGCCTTTCCCCTGTCGGGAATCACCTCCCTCAGGGTCTTTCCGAACACGGCCGGATTGGTCACCTTGCAGTGCATCCTCCTGGCTCCGTCGCCGGTGTCCTGGGCCTTTGCGAGGGCGGCCTGCTCCCCTTTAAGGTCAATCCTGAAGATGGAGTTGGCAAGGATAATCAGGGCGATGACACCAAGCACTCCGAGCGGGTAGGCCACGGCATAGGCCGATGCCAGGGTGGTGGAGTTGACCGAGACGGAGGTCGAAGACGACAGGGTCTGCTGGGCGGCTCCGAGGCCGGGGGTGTTGGTGACGGCTCCGGACATCACGCCGGTCATGGTGAAGATGTCCTCCCCCGTTACGAGGGAAATCACGACAGTCACGAGGACGGCCATGAGTACAAGGCCCACGGCGAGGAGATTCAGCTTCACCCCGCCCTTCCTGAAGGAGGAGAAAAAGCCAGGGCCCACCTGAAGGCCGATGGAAAAGACGAAAAGGATAAGGCCGAAGTCCTTCATGAAGGTAAGGACCGTGGGATTGCATCTCAGGCCGAAATGGCTCAGGATGATGCCCACGAAAAGAATCCACGTGGACCCTATCGAAATCCCCTTGAACTTGAAACGGCCGAGATACAGGC
>CAMOVV010000180.1 GCA_946627685.1 uncultured Bacteroidales bacterium | reverse complement strand
GCTCCATAGAAGGTATTCAGAACGTTATCAGGACAGATATTTGACATGAAGATATTCAGGCAGTTCATATCAAGGTGGTTCCCTGCGTTGCCCGTAACGGCCGTGCTGGTCGGGGCGATGTTCCAGGGCTCATCATGCGCGAACACCACCGAGGCCCCGACGGGAGGGCCCAAGGACACGATTCCTCCCGTCCTCTTTGATGTCCATCCCCGCCCCGGCGCGGTGAAAGTCCCGGTCCACGGCGCTAAAATATCCTTCACCTTCGATGAATACGTGAAGGTGAAGGACCCCAAGAGCATCTTCCTCTCCCCTCCCCAGGAGAAGGCTCCGAAATTCAAGATGAAGGGCAAATCCCTGGTCGTATGGTTCGAGGACGACCTCATGCCCGGCTCCACCTACACCCTCGATCTTACTAATGCGCTGACGGACAACAACGAGGGCAATCCCTTCCCCGGCTACACCTACGTCTTTTCCACGGGAGAGACCATCGACTCGATGATGGTGTCGGGAATGGTGCAGGACTGCAGCACCCTCCTTCCCGTCCAGGGCGCCACCGTCATGCTCTACAAGGACCACTCCGACTCCGCGGTCTTCCTCTCCCGTCCCTATGCTGCCGTGAAGACCGATGAATGGGGCTTTTTCTCCATAAGGAACATCCAGGACACGCTGTACAGGATGTATGCGGTGAAAGACGAATCTTCCAACAACATCTATGACCCCGACACCGACCTTATCGGCTTCGTTGACAGTCTTGTAAGGCCGACCGTAGTGGTAAACGACACCCTTCCCGAACTGCTCAAATATGACATGAAGGACACCGTCCGCGTCATGGCGAGGAAGACCCCCTATGAAATCAGCCTCTTCAGGGAAAAACCTTCCAAACAGTTCATAAAGAACAAAAAACGAATCGACGACAGGAGCGCCTACATCACCTTCAACGCTCCCGGGGCGAAGATAAACTCCATCGGTATCAAGGGGCTCCCTTCCGACAGGCTCATCACCCAGTTCAACATAGCCAGGGACAGCCTTGAAATCTGGGTCAACAACCCCGGAGTCATGCCGGACACCCTCCACCTCGAGGTGAACTACGACAAGACCGACAGCCTGGGGATCCCCGTCCCCACCGACGAAAAGGTCCCCCTCTATATCGAGGGCGCTCCCAAAAGGTCCTCCTATTCAAAGAGTTCCCGCCGGAACCTGTCCCACGAGGACACCATCTGCGTCGTAAAGCTCACGGCCACCCCGGAGACCTTCGAGCATGACGGATTCATCCTCGAATTCAAATATCCCCCCATCAACGGAGATTTCTCGGCCGTCACCTTCCGGAGCGTCAACCCCCGTCAGCAGGAGCAGAAAGGCTCTTTCACGACGGAAAGGGACTCCACGAACCTAAGGCGCTACATACTCAAGCCCAAGGGTGAGTTCCAGACCGGCTACGACTACTTCATGAAGGTTCCGGCCCACACGTTCCGCGACATCGGCGGATTCTGGAACGACAGCACCGAGGTGAAGGTGGCCGTCCCCACCGACGAGAAACTCAGCTCCATCCGCCTCAATCTCACCGGAGTGAAAGAAAAATACATAATAGACCTCCTCGACGAATCAAGGAAAAACACCCTTATGAGTTTCGTCCTGGACAGCGACAGGACTCTCGTGTTCCCCTACCTCAAGTCCGGGAAATACTGCATCAGGATAACCGAAGACCGCAACAGGAACGGCCTCGTGGACACGGGTTCGCTGCTGGACGGCAGGATGCCTGAGAAGGTGAAGTTCTACAAGATCGGCGACAGTTTCCTCATTACCGTCAAGGAAAGGATGGAAATAGAACAGAATGTGGATATTGGCGAAATGTTTGAAAATTAGCGAAATGAAAAGAATCCTCCTGCTCCTGTCCGTTCTCGTGCCGGCGGTTTCCGCCCTTTGCCAGGAAATTCCTGCGAAGGAGGACACCCTCACATTGAAAAAAGAGCCCTCGCTTGCATATACCGACGAATTCCTGGACACGGTAAACGTCAAGAAGAAATTCATCGTCAACGACTATTCCCTCGTGGGAGTACACTACGGAGTGTCCTACAGCCAGACGATGTTCAACCCCACCCGCCCCCAGGTTTTCACCTTCAGTCCGAAGTATTTCGGCTTCTCCTACACCCGTTACGGCAAGCTCTTCGGCTATATGCCCTATTTCGGAATGCAGATAGGTGTCAACTGGTCCCGGCAGGGATACAAGTTCAAGGAAGACAAGGAAACAGGCATTACGCCCACCCTGGAAGGGGCCACGAAGGCCGTCATAGACGTCATAGAAGTCCCTGCAGTGGCTATTTTCCATGTGGATATGCTCCACTTCAAGGTGATGGCCGATTTCGGCCTTTACGGCGGCTACAGGATGAATATCCGGCGCTACGGCGAGAACGTGGACGAGGCTATCCGCACCTCATTCGCCGACCACGACAAAAGGCTGGAATACGGGCTTAAAGGCGGCGTCGGCTTCGGTCTCGTCTTCGACCCGGTGGAGTTCCATGTCATGGGCCAGCTGAGGTACTCGTGGTCGAGCCTTTATGAGCCGGACTACTACAGCAAGTACTATTACCGCTTCGCCTACCCTCTCGACGTAATCGTCACTGCCGGAGTGTATTTCCAGCTCACAAAACGAAGCGGGAAGAGCCGCTCGGCCCTCAGGAAAGAGGCCTATGAATCTGTATATAATCCTGTAAAGGAAGAAAAATAAAATATGAAAACAGTTACGGCAAAGGCAGGCGGAGTCCTGATAGGAGGGGGCAACCCTATTGTAGTCCAGACGATGTGCAACACCCACACTTCGGATGTGGAAGCAACTGTCAGGCAATGTGTAAGGATGAAAGAGGCCGGAGCCGAAATGATCAGGATCACGGTTCCCGGCCCTTCCGACGTTGAAGCCGTCGCGAAAATAAGGCGGACCCTCCGCTCGATGGGAATCGACACGCCCATCGTGGCGGACATCCACTTTTCTTCACGCACCGCCCTCGAAGTGGCGCCTCACGTGGAGAAGGTCAGGGTGAATCCCGGGAACTTCCATAAAGACCACTCGAAGGCCCTGGAAATTTTCGGGGAGCTTACCCGCGTGTGCAAGGACAGCGGCACGGCAATCAGGGTGGGCCTGAACCACGGCTCGCTCGGAGAGTATATCACGAATCTCTACGGGAACACTCCCCTCGGCATGGCCAAGGCTGCCATGGAATGGCTCGGGAAATGCGTGGAAGAGGATTTCTACAATGTGGTGGTGTCGCTCAAATCCAGCAACACCAAGGTGATGGTCCAGGCTTACAGGGAGCTTAGAAGGGAGATGGAAGCCGCAGGAACGGTATTCCCCGTGCATGTAGGGGTGACGGAGGCCGGAAACGGCGACTCCGGAAGGATAAAGTCCTGCGTGGGAATATCTTCCGTCCTCTCCGAAGGAATCGGGGACACCATCAGAGTTTCGCTCACCGAAGATCCCGTGAACGAGCTTCCCGTTGCGAGGTACCTTGCCGACAGGTACGACCGCAGGATAGCGTCATCCCTTCATTCATTGAAACTTGAAGGTAAAAATGCCGTGGCGACGTATGAGGCCCCTTCCCGCGAGAGGCTTCTTCTGGACGTGTCCTGCGACTTCGGGAAAAGGCTGCTGGACGGGGAAATCGACGGCCTGGAAATCCGTGGAACGTGGCAGGACGGAGATGGGAACAGCGTCCCGGTGGAGGCGGACGGCTTCGGGGAATATCTTGTCAACGAGCTCATGCAGGCGGCCAGAAGACGCTTCTACAAGCCCGAGTACATCGCATGTCCCGGATGCGGAAGGACGATGTACGACCTTCAGAAAGCGTTTGAACTGGTGAAAGAGCGCACATCCGGAATGAAGGATGTCGTCATAGCCGTGATGGGCTGCATCGTCAACGGCCCCGGCGAAAT
>CAMOVV010000179.1 GCA_946627685.1 uncultured Bacteroidales bacterium | reverse complement strand
AGGTTGCTAAGGAAAGTATTTAGAAATGAGTGAAAAAGAGATACTTACAGCGGAGGACGTAAAAGAGCTCGCTCCTTTGTACGACAATGTAGTGATGGCCTTGAAACAGGTGTATGACCCGGAAATCCCGGTGAACATCTACGATTTGGGGCTTATTTACGAGCTGCATATAACGAAAGAGCATGATGTGAACATCACCATGACGTTCACGGCGCCTAACTGCCCTATGGCAGACGAGGTTATGCTGGACGTGAAAACAAGCGTGGAGGATGTTCCGGGAGTCAAATCCTGCAACATCGAGCTTACTTTCGACCCTGTTTGGGACCAGAGCATGCTGTCCGACGAGGCGAGGGTGGAACTTGGAATGGATATCTGATGGCTTCGGCGGACCTGTATCTTTCCCTTGGCTCCAACCTTGGCGACCGTGAAGAAAACCTTCGCCGCGCAGTCGCCTTGCTCGATGAGAAACTTGGATGCAGATATAAGGCTCTTTCCGGAACAATAGAGACCGAGGCGTGGCACTTCAAGGGAGGAAAGTTCCTGAACTGCGTGGTTTTATATAAAATCCGCCGGGAAGAGAAACCGGTTTCCGAGGCCGCGGAGGACATCCTGAGGATTTGCAAGGAGATTGAAAGGGAGATGGGAAGAACGGACGCTGAAGAATATGATGCCGAAGGAAAAAGAATCTACCATTCCCGCCCAATCGACATAGATATCCTTTTTTATGGAAAGGAATGTATTGATACGGATATACTTACAGTCCCGCATAAAGGTATCGGAGAAAGGGATTTCGTGTTGATTCCGCTCCGGGAGATAGCGAGGCCGTCACTGAAAAAGGCGTTTCCTGAATATTTTACAACCACATAAATAATGAGAAACCTCAGACTTATATCCATCATTGCTGCCCTTGCCTTTGCCGCTGCCGCGTGTACCCCTGGCGCCCAGATTCTCTTCCTGAAAGTCATGAAAAACCTGGAGCAGTCCAAGGCCGATGGCTCGAAAGACGAGCTTTTACGTATCATCAGGGAGAACAATAGCCGGATAAAGGAAGGAGGACAAAGGGAGGCCGCATTCTACAAGTTTATAGGAGAAAGCTGACAGATTCGGCTAAAATGACTAATTTTGCACGTTTTCAATAAACCAGAATAACGAAAGATATGACACAAGACGAACTGTTCAAGGTGCTGGTGGCCCATTGCAAGGAGTATGGGTTTATATTCCCTTCCAGCGAGATATATGACGGACTTTCAGCCGTTTACGACTACGGACAGATGGGCGTGGAGCTCAAGAACAACATCAAATCGTATTGGTGGCAGGCCATGACGAGGCTCAACGAGAACATCGTCGGCATCGACTCCTGCGTGTTCATGCACCCCAAGACCTGGGTTGCCTCCGGCCACGTGGCAGCCTTCAACGACCCTCTCATCGACAACAAAGACTCCAAGAAAAGATATCGCGCCGATGTCCTCATAGAGGATTATCTCGGCAAAATCGAGGAGAAGATGAACAAGGAGGTCGAGAAGGGACGCAAGCGGTTCGGAGAGGCCTTTGACGAGGCCAAATTCCGTGAGACCAACCCCAACATTCTCAGGGAGAAGGCCAAATATGACGAGGTACACAACCGTTATGTGGCTGCAGAAGAGGCTAACGACCTCAAGGAATACAAGCAGATTATCCTCGACTGCGGCATCGTGGACCCCATTTCCGGAACGGCCAACTGGACCGACGTGAGGCAGTTCAACCTTATGTTCAGCACCCAGATAAGCAACACCGGGGCCGACGACGACAAAATTTATCTTCGTCCCGAGACCGCCCAGGGCATTTTCATCAATTACCTGAACGTCCAGAAGACCGGCAGGATGAAAATTCCTTTCGGTATCGCCCAGATTGGCAAGGCTTTCCGCAATGAAATCGTCGCCCGCCAGTTCGTGTTCAGGATGAGGGAATTTGAGCAGATGGAAATGGAATTCTTCTGCAAGCCCGGCACCGAGATGGAATGGTTCAGGAAATGGAAGGAAAACAGGATGAAGTGGCACCGTACCCTCGGCATGGGAGACGACAACTACCGTTTCCACGACCACGAGAAGCTCGCCCACTATGCCAACGCCGCCACGGACATCGAGTTCCGCTTCCCCTTCGGCTTCAAGGAGCTTGAAGGAATCCACTCCAGGACCGATTTCGACCTCGGCAACCACCAGAAACTCTCCGGAAGGAAGATACAGTATTTCGACCCCGAGACCAACGAGAGCTATGTTCCCTACTGCGTCGAGACCTCCATCGGTGTTGACCGCATGGTCCTCGCCGTCCTTTCCCACTCCTACAAGGTGGAAGAAGTCGGCAACGGAGAGAGCAGGGTCGTCCTTGCGATACCCGCCCCCATCGCTCCCATCAAGGTCGCCGTCCTTCCCCTTGTCCGCAAGGACGGTCTTCCCGAGCTCGCCCAGAAGGTTGTCGATGAGGTCAAGTTCGATTTCACCTACCAGTATGACGAGAAAGACGCCATCGGCCGCCGCTACCGCCGTCAGGACGCGATAGGAACCCCCTTCTGCGTCACCGTTGACTACGATTCCCTCAAGGACAACACGGTAACCATCCGCGAGCGTGACAGCATGACCCAGGAAAGGGTTCCCATCTCCGAGCTTCGCTCGATTATTGACAAAAAGGTGAATATGAGCAATTTGCTCAGGCAACTGTAGAGCCTACCTGTCGAGACATTCGACGAAGAAATCCTTATCTGGCGCCTGTGAGTCCGCAATCCGGTTCTTAAGGCGCCAGATTCTGTTATAGACGATGCTCTTATCCTTCTCCAGGATTGTGGAGATGGTGGTGCTGGAGAAACCCGCCGCGGCGTAGGTGAAAAGGCGGATATTGTCTTCCGAAAGGTCCGGTAGCTGTTCCCTCAGGCGGGAGACCACGCCGTCCTTGTTCCGGTCGAGCATCAGTTCCAATCCCTTGCGGGAGGAGTCGTTACGCAGTTCCCCGATAACGTCCTTGACCTCTTTAAGTATCTTCGGCTGAAGGTTTTCCGTCCCCTCATAGACGTAGTACTGCTCGCAAAGGCGCTCCAGGACGTCGAATTTCGCTATTGAAAGGTGCTTTTCCGAAGGAAGCCTCTTGGACTTGGCCTGGAGCCGGGCCTGCAGGTCTTCTGCGATTTCCATATACTTTTCCGCTTCGGCCTTTTCTTCCTTCAGTTTTCTTTCCGCCTGGATTTTCATCACACGCAAATACCAGAACAGGGTGGCCAGGATAGCCGTGAAAAGGAGCACGAGGGCCCAGAACCGCATCCTGTCCACTTTCTGCTGTTCCTCTATCAGGGCGGAGTATGCCTTCAAGGCGGCCACATCCCCGTCTTCCCATGCCTTCTCGATTTCTTCCTGGAGATTGCCGTACCTTTTTTGGAAAGAGCCGCTGCCCGTGCCGGAAGAACATCCGGCAAGGAGGATCAGGAAGGAGACGAGTATGGGCAGAAAGCGTTTCATCAACCCAAAAATAACAATAAAACCTGAAGAAAAACCGGCTGGGAGAGAATTTAAGAATTTGTCAAAATATAAAACACAGAAAATCAAGTGTTTATATTAGAGGAAGAGAGAGATTTTGAAGGGCCGATTTTTAGGTATGCCCGAAAAATAGAATTACCTTTGCAATGTGGGAACAGGTCTTCTGGACCGTCCACGTGTTTTAAGAAAATAATGTTTGTGCACTGAATTGCAGAAATTCAGAACCGGCGTTCTCCAAATCGGTTTGCAGGAGGACGCCGGTTTCACGTTCAGTCTTCGTCTTTCCATCCCTGGGCTCTCATCGGAAGCTCCACTCCGTCCGGAGTCACCAGCACCGCGCCGACGTCGGACTGCGCCAGGTGGCCGATAATGTCGAAAGTCTGGAACTCCCGGCGGAACTTTTCTGCCTGCAGGATGGGTATCG